>NZ_VSCO01000150.1:0-3984 GCF_047459465.1 Caldicoprobacter sp.
TTGTCTTTCCCAGAGGCTAAGAGCAGGATCTTCTGTGCCTGCATAATGGTTTTTATGCCCATAGAAATGGCTTTGCGCGGCACTTCATCTGGCGAGTTAAAGAACCTGGAGTTTGCCTCGATGGTACGCTGTGCCAGCTCCACAACATGGGTGAGGGAATGGAATGGGGTACCCGGTTCGTTGAAGCCAATATGGCCGTTATGTCCAATGCCTAATACTTGTAAGGTAATACCTCCGGCCTTGGCTATCATCTTTTCGTAAGCTTTGCATTCTTCTTCCAATGATGGGGCCACACCGTTGGGCAGATGAACGTTTTCCCTCTTTATGTTGATGTGGTTGAAGAGGTTTTCGTCCATAAATCGGTGATAGCTACAGGGATGATCCTTGTCCAGACCCACATATTCGTCGAGATTAAAGGTCACCACGTTGGAAAAATCAACTTTTCCTTCTTTATACATCTTAACTAAAGTTTTGTACATTCCCACAGGCGTACTGCCGGTTGCTAGGCCGAGAACAGTATGGGGATTGCTGTTTATTTGTTTGGCTACAATCTCGGCTGCCGTTTGGCTCATCTCGTCATAATTTTTGCATATTATGACCTTCATTGTCAAAACACTCCTTTTTAGCTTAATTGATTTCGCTTTATTCTTTCATTAGATAAAAACAGCTTATCCTCCTTTCGTTGGCTGGCTATTTTATATTATGTGGCGATATTTTAATGTTTATTGGTCGGCCTTTAAATCAGCCTTTAAATAGAGCGGCGCATTTAAGCTAAACATACTCTTCAGAATATTCTAGCATGATTCATTCAACGATGTATAGGTTTTTGGGAAAAATTTTTTAAGATTTTTTTATTGGTTTTACAAATGGTATAAGGCAACCCCTTTGATGATTGGAATAAAATGCATAAACGATGTTTTGTGCTATAATAATAGTTGGTCAGTATTGGAGTAGATACAGTTAATGTCTGACTTAAGAGGGGAATAAAACTTTATGATGGGATCTAAAACCGGCCGCTTGTTCATCAGGGTTTTTTACATAATAATAGGGAGTTTCATATATTCGCTCGGTGTCAATATGCTCTTAGTTCCACATAAGCTGTTGAGCGGAGGACTGACGGGCATTGCTATAATACTGGAGTACCTATTTTCTATCCCTAAGGAAATCACTGTCATAATCTTCAACGTCCCCTTATTTATTGGGGGATATAGGTTTTTGGGGAAGCGTTTTATTTACCTGAGCCTCCTAGGGATAGCAAGCATGTCAGCCTTTCTGTACCTCACAAAAGGTTGGACAATAGATGTAAAGGATGACATGATAGCTGCAATTTTTGGGGGATTGATTTTGGGAACGGGGGCAGGAATTGTAATGAGAAACCGTGGCTCCCTGGGCGGTACCGATATCATATCCCTACTTGTGAATAAATTCTTTTCGTTTAGTGTTGGTTGGGTTGCCACGGCATGTAACTTTATAATATTGAGCGCTGCGGCATTTCTTTTAAATGTTGAAACTGCCATGTTTTCGATGGTAGGTATATTTGTAAGCAACAAAGCGGTGGATGCTATACTGACGGGATTTAATCACAAGAAAACCGTTATAATAGTCTCAGATAAGGCCGAGGACATGGCGCAGGAGCTCTTTCGCCATGTTAAGAGGGGGATTACCTTCCTAAATGGCCAAGGTGCCTATACCCATAAGGATAAGAAGCTTATATACATGGTGGTGCGGACCATGGAGCTGTCAAAGCTCAGGGAAGTGGTACATAGGGTTGACCCCGGAGCCTTTATGTCCATAATAGATACTAGAGAGGTACAGGGCAAGGGTTTTAGCGTGGAGGACATAATCTGAGGTCTCCAGGTTAGGCTAAGCAATTGGTAATCGACAAAGAAGAGCAGGGCGATACAGTATGTAAGATGAAATTTAAAACAAGGAGGGTTTTTTATGGATTTAAACCGCATCGTTGAGTCGTACAGGGAGGAGATGATACGCTCGACCCAAGAGCTGGTAGCTATCCCCAGCGTAGAGGGAGAACCGCAGCCTGGCAAGCCGTTTGGAGAGAATGTCTATAAAGCCCTTGACTACATGTTAACCCTTGGCAAGGAGCTGGGATTTGAGACCAAAAACGTGGATGGCTATGCGGGGCATATAGAATTGGGTCAAGGGGAGAAGATGCTGGGGATACTGACGCATTTGGATGTGGTACCCGAAGGGAGTGGCTGGACCTATCCTCCCTATGGAGGTGAGATCCATGATGGTAAGATTTACGGGAGGGGAGCCATTGACGATAAAGGGCCTACCATTGCTGTACTTTATGCCATGAAGGCCGTAATGCAGTCCGGCATTCCGGTAATAAGAGGGTGAGATTAATACTGGGTACCGATGAGGAGAGCGGGTGGGAGGACCTCAAATACTATTTTAAAAAGGAGCCAGTTCCCGACTTTGGCATGAGTCCCGATGGCCGTTATCCCATTATCAACGCCGAAAAGGGAATCTTGCATATAGCTTTGTCAAAGAAGTTTGTAAACAGACAAAAATCTTCTATGGGGATTGAAAGGATATATGGGGGACAGAGGCCCAATGTGGTACCAGATGAGTGCGTCTGCGTTTTTAGACCAGGCGTCGATAGGGAGAAGCTGATGGAAGCCATCGAAAACTTAAAGAGCAAGTTGGGGTATGAGATAGAGGTCGAGAAGGGCGAAGGGGATGCTGTAATCGTCAAGTCTATTGGCCGGCTTGCTCACGCCAGCATGCCCGAAAAAGGTAAGAATGCCATTGGGCAGATGCTGCTTTGCCTCTCGGCTGTAGGGTTGGAGGATAATGAGATGGAAAGGTTTATTGCTTTTCTAGCGGAAGCTATTGGCATGGAATTTGATGGCCATTCTATGGGTCTGGCACTGGAGGATCAGCTTTCGGGAAAGCTTACCCTCAATTTGGGGATGATAGATGTAAATGATCAATATGGCCGGGCGGTCATCGATATACGTTATCCTGTAAGCTTGGAGAAGGAGCATATATTATCACGCATATACCATGTGGCTGGGGCACATGGCATAGAAGTAGAAGTATTGGAGCATCAAGGGCCTCTTTACGTGCCCGAGGACCACTTCCTGGTACAAACGTTGAAGAAGGTATACGCTGATCAGACGGGGCAACCGGCTTATACCGTTGCTATAGGGGGCGGGACCTACGCCAGGGCTATTAAGAATGCGGTGGCATTTGGAGCGGTCTTTCCGGGGAAACCTGAAATGGCACATCAGAAGGACGAGTACATAGAAATCGAGGACCTGATCATGAACGCCAAGATTTATGCTCATGCCATTGCCGAACTTGTCAAATAATGAATTGATGGGTTGTTGTGGATAGCCGCCGCAATGCAAAGGTGCTGAAAGTGGACGCAATGCGGCGGCGTTCTTATTTGTGGCTATAAACCCTTTCTAAATCCAGTAAGGCCTTTTTTATTTCAATGCCCGCGCTAAAACCACCCAGGCCTCCGCCGGATGTCAGCACCCTGTGGCAGGGTATTATTATGGGAACAGGGTTAGCGCCGCAGGCTTGTCCTATGGCGCGGTAAGCTTTGGGATGGCCGATTTGTATGGCAACATCTTTATAGCTGCGTGCCTGACCGTAGGGTATGGATTGTAAGGCCTCCCATACCATCATCTGAAAAGGGGTACCCTCTATATCAACGGGAACATCGAAATGTTTTCTCTTGCCCTGGAAATACTGTTTAAGCTCCACTGCTGCAGGGTGGGATGACTCGAAAAAATAGGGTATATTTTTGTGATGCAATTTTTTTATAATGGTTTCAAAATGGGCGAAATGTACTTCTTTCACCCCTTTAGGAGTGGCTATGATGGTAACGGGATGTATAAACCCATCCACTTCGGCTATCGTATATGGCTCAAGATTCTTTGGAGAGCTTTTCATTTCTATTTTTTACTCCTTTCTTCTAACAAAAAAAATTAAGCAAGCCCTGAGGCAATT
>NZ_VSCO01000151.1:0-3919 GCF_047459465.1 Caldicoprobacter sp.
TTTTCTCACAATCTCTTGGCGTCTATGAGCCCTTCATATCCCATCACCCCTTTCTTTAACCTCTCATCGGAATAGACCGGCCTATCTCAAACAGCCGTAAGCTACCGCCCTTACGCGCAAATGATGATATACTTCCATATTGGGAATGGTCTGGTGCATATAAACTACCGAAAAGCCTTCGCTGGGATCAATGGAAACGTAAGTACCCAGGGCTCCGGTCCATCCAAATTCCCCGACCGAACTATTGGAATTGCCCTCAGCCGGGTTCATCAGCGTTCTAACTCCCAATCCGTATCCATACCCCGCCAAATAAGGATTGTTGAAGTTAAAGTCCTTGAGCTGCTGCTCGTTTAACTGATTGGTCCTCATCAAATCTATGGTCTTTCTACTAATTATCCTGTGCCCATTATAGCATCCACCATTGGCAAGCATTTGTGAAAACTTTAAGTAGTCCCTCACTGTAGAATACAGGCCAGCTCCTCCTGCTTCATAGATAGCATCGGGTTGATGATACTCATCTAAGAATCCTGATACTTTTTCCCAGGTACCATTTTCGTTTTTCTTATAGCAGGAAACCATTCTTTCTTTAATATCGCCGTGGAAGCGGTATCCTGTGCTGTCCATCCCCAGAGGGCCAAATATCTCATCGTATAGAAACTCTCCCACCGTCTTACCCGATATCACCTGGATTAGCGCTGCAAGTATATCATGGCCATACCCATATAGCCAGCGGGTACCGGGCTCAAAGGCAACAGGAACCGACCCCATCGCCCTCGCCTCTGTTACGATATCATATTTCCCGTATTTTGCTTTCAGCTCTTCCTTTACCCTTCGCATTTCCCTTGCCGTAGGCGAATCTCCAAAGTGGTATGGCAGGCCCACCGCCATGGTAAAGGCATGCTTAATCAGCATAGGATTCTTGGCTTTCTCCACGTGGACCTTTCCCTCCGAATCGGTAACAAATACTGTTGTATCCTTGTATTCTGGTAAATACTCATAAATGGGCTCATGCAACAAAAATTTTCCCCTCTCAAAGAGTATCAAAGCAGCAGTACAGATCACCACCTTGGTCATGGAAAAAATGCGAAAGACGCTATCCTCGGTGATAGGCTTTTTCTCCTCTAGGTCTGCATAGCCGAAATAGCCTTCATACAAAATCTTACCATCCTTTGCTACGGCGCAGCCACACCCGGGAAGCCCATCCTCCACAAATTTTTTTAACAGATTGGATAAATCGTCAAACTTGGCCATTTTTATCCTCCTTTCCATCGTTTCTGGTACCACTTCAAAGTTTCCCGTCAAGAACGGTACTGCCGGCAAGCACTTGGCTCCTCTTATCGGGCTGCCCGCCACTGACCATCACCCTAAACTGCCCGGCTCTAAGATGCTTCTGTGCAATTTATGCTGCTTCAAATTCTAATCTATCCTTGTTTTTATACCTCCACTCCTAAGAAAACCCTCACCAAAAAGCCGATGACAAAGCTTAAGGCTGCCACCCCCAGGCTTATGGATACCATTTCCAGGAAACGCCTCTTAAAGTCCAAATCCTTGGCCACCGAAACGTAAAAGTTGAATATGAGTATTACCAACACGGCGTTTATGACCGTTAGGCACAAACATAAAAAGTAATGTCCAAACAGCAAATATGGGAAGATGAGAAACAGCACCGTAAAAATATAGGCGATACCTGTATAGGTAGCCGCTTTAATGGGGCTTTGGTCCCCTTCTTGAGACTTTGTCGACAAATATTCGGAAGCTGCCATCGAAAAGGAGGCCGCTATTCCCGTTATAAAACCGCTAAGGGCGATCAGCCTGGTATTTTGCAGAGCAAAGGTCAATCCTGCCAAAGTCCCGGTCAGCTCCACCAGAGCATCGTTAAGCCCCAATACCATTGACCCAACGTAATTTAAATGCTCTTCATTGATCAGGTCCACAAGCTTCTTTTCATGCCTATCCTCATCCTGGATGATCTTATGGATTTCGGGCATGGTATCTGCCAGCTTGGCGTACACCTCTTCAGCTCGTCGTTCGCCTTTTTCCATCAACTTGATGCCAAACGTAAGCCCGAATATCCTTGAAATTATAAAGTACAGCCATACCTTCCATCTATTGGGTTTTATATTTTGTCGGGTAATCCTTTGCCAGAATCTATAATGTGCCAGCTCTTCATTGGCTATCTCGGCTAAAACCTCTCTGTTATGCTGATCCTTTATGGAAGCCGATAATTTGGTATAGATGTGATATTCGGTAATCTCATTTTTCTGCGCCATAAGAATGGCCTCTTTTTGGCGATGGGTTAACTCCATAAAACCCATATTCACTTCCTCCTTTAGCAGAGATCAAAGCGCCAATAGTTTCTACCATATTGTTTAATTCAGCCTATACTTTAGACTTCTATAGATTTGATAAAATTCCTGCAAAAAAATTAAAATATATACCCTGCAATCTGAAATTGCAGGGTATTTAGAATGTTATCCTATCCTCTTCTCATTTAATATTCCAATTCAATCTTTTCTCCTATCACTTCAAATTCCCCTGTCAGAATGGCAGTACCAGCAAGAGCTTCACTCCTCTTATCCGGTTGCCTGCCACCTACCATCACCCTAAACTTTCCTGGCTCTAAAATACATCTGCCGTCATTATCTATAAGGGCCATCTGCCTAGGTGTCAGCGTAAAGGTAACCGTTGTGCTTTCACCCGGCTGGAGCTTGACCCTTTCAAATCCTTTGAGTTCATGAATAGGTACATCTACCGATGCCTCTAAATCTTTCAAATACAGCTGCACTACCTCATCTCCGGCCATTTTTCCCGTATTCTTTACGTCTACGGAAACGGTAAGAGGCTGTCCAGCTTCTATCACCTCTGCACTAAGCCTTAAATTGCTGTATTCAAAAGTCGTGTAGCTCAATCCATATCCAAATGGATATAGGGGCTCATCTTCCATATACCTGTAGGTTCTTCCCTTCATGCTATAATCGGTGAATGGTGGTAGCTGTTCCACAGATTTGACAAAGGTGACAGGCAGCCTCCCAGCGGGATTGTAATCTCCAAAAAGCACATCTGCGATTGCAGTACCCCCCTCTTCTCCCGGGTACCACACCTGCAATATGGCAGGCACATTTTCATGCGCCCAGTTTATGGACACCGGGCTACCGCTGAAAAGCACCAATACAACCGGCTTACCGGTGGCACATACTGCCTTTAGCAGCTCTTCCTGCATGCCCGGTAAATCCAAGCTGACCCTATCGCCATTTGCTTCGGACTTGTGCGCGTTGCCTTCCTCGCCCTCAAAATCCGGCGACAGTCCCAAACACATGATAACCACATCTGCTCTCTGAGCGGCAGCTAGCGCTTCGGCAAAACCCGCTGTTGCCTTCGGCCCCCAGGAAGTATCCTCTTTATTTAGAAGGTCACATCCTTGAGCATAATATACCCTGGTATTAGGCGAAACCTTGGCGCGTATGCCCTCAAGAGCAGTCACATATTTAGAAGGCATACCGTTATAATTGCCCAGCAACACTTTTAAGTCATCGGCATTAGGACCAATTACCGCTATGGCTTTCAAGTCTTTCCTCAGCGGCAGCAAACCACCCTCATTTTTGAGCAATACAATTGATTCCCGCGCCATTTCAAGGGCTAACCTGCGATGCTCCTCACAGTCATTCACTTCGTAAGGTATTTGAGCATAAGGCACCCTCTCAGGTGGATCAAACATTCCGAGCTTGAACCGTGCCCTAAATAGGCGTTTAACGGCTCTATCTATTGCTTCCTCGGATATAAGCCCCTGCTTCACCGCATTAACCAGGCTATTGAATGCTCTACCGCAACAGAGGTCACACCCAGCATTGACAGCCAATGCCGCCGACTCCTCCGGCGTATTGGTCACCTTGTGGTGCTTATGTATATCTTCAATTGCCCC
>NZ_VSCO01000152.1:0-3916 GCF_047459465.1 Caldicoprobacter sp.
TGATTGCCCTCCTCTAGTGCATCTTGCCTTCATGAATTTAAATTGTATCATTTAAGTTCATGAAGCGCAATGGTTGGTAGTAGGTCATTATTTAAGGATGGGTTAAAGCTTGGCCTTTAAAAACAAAAAGCAAGCAGGGGAAAAGGAAGGCTTTCCCTACGCTTGCTTTTTTGTAGCGCTTTTAAATTAATGGTTTTTACTTTATCTTAAAATAAGCGTGATAAGGACAATCCCATGCTACATAGTTCGGCACCAGTAGCATCCCATCCAGCTCAAAGGTAAGCGGGTCATCCGTTTTCTTAATCCTATCTGAAATGTCACCTTCGCCTACATCAAGCTCAATATATTCGGTGCTGCAAGATTTTGCTACCATTACAAGAGGACCATACATTATGCTGACTATATCGGGCATATCTGGAGTGGGTTCAAGCCTGAACGAAAATGGGATATATACTTCTATTCTGTCCCCATCCTTCCATTCCCTTTCTAAAGTCACATAGCTGCCCCGCTTTGTCTCCAGCTGCTCTTGCTGGCCATTGATCTTTATGTAAAATCCTTTCTCTGCCCAGTATGGAACTCGGAGGCAGATATTAAATTTCCCATTTCCCTTTATCTCAAGGCATACAGAATTGGCCTTAAGATAATCTCCCAACTGAATAACCGTGATATTCTTTTCCTTCCAATCGAGCTTTGAAGGAATATAAAGGTTTACGTACAGCGTATCATCGCTGTGATAATAAATGGCCTCCTGATATTTTACATGGTTTTCCATACCGGTGCCATGGCAGCAGCTATTCCCATCGGTATCATACGACTTTCTAGCGCCGGGACATAGGGGCATAAAATAGGTAGATCCTCCCACCGGGCCGCTCTGATCCTGAGAGGCCAATATATGATTGTACAGCGCTCTTTCATAATAATCCATATATTTAGCTTCTGGATTATAGCAAAAGAGCCCTTTGGTAAGTTTGAGCATATTATAAGTAGCGCAAGTTTCGGCTGTCTTATCGGTAATGTAACTTCCAATTTTCCCTGGAGTTCTGAACATCTCCCCTTCCCCGGTCCCACCTATGTTGTAGATATGATGAGACACCACCATATCCCAGAAATTCTTTGCAATGCGATAATATCTCATATCCCCAGTCTCTTTGTATATCCTTAAAGCACCTACAACCTGCGGGATGTGCTGGTTAGCATGCATTCCTCCTAGAGTATCAACGTTCCTCTCCATAGGCATAAATAGCTTCTCGTTATCAAAGAATTTGGCAGCCGTTAGATAATCTTCATTCCCGGTAATCCCATAAAGCCTAGCCATTACTTCGTTCATGCCTCCGAACTCGCCGGCGATATACATGGACCACATCTTTGTAAGCTGCTCTTTGGAAAGCCTTTTGAGCCTGTTATACACCCATATTCCCATTTTTTTGCATATTTCCAAAGCCTGAGCATTCCCGCCCAGTTCATAGCAGTCCAGCAGGCCAGCCATAATTTTATGGAGAGTATAATAGGGTGCCCAAATTTCGGGATAAGGCGTGTATTCCTCCAGTTTATCGAACTGCTCTTCAGAATAGGCGCTTAAAAAGCCGTAATGGAACTTGCCCGAAGCCTCCATGGCATCCTGGCATTTCCCCAGCTCCGAAATCATATAGTCGATCTTTCTCTTAAGCCTCTGGTCTCCCGAGCTCTTATAGGCAAGGGCAAGAGCCGACAGATAATGGCCTGTAGTATGGCCCTTTAGCTTGCATTCGGGAGCGTCCCAACCTACCATTGGCTTTGCTCCTTTTGTATCCAGCGATGCGGCATCCCGAAAGTTGTACAGCATTCTATCATCGTCTATATTCAATAAGTATTCTACAGCTCTATCTCTGTTAGCCGTGAAGATGTCATCCATAAGTTCCACCTGATCTAGCTCAAAAGGAAAAACAGACATTTCAACGGGCTTTTCATCGGCAAAATTTTCTGTTACGGTTATATTGGCAACTGCCTTTATATCGGTTCCAACCACTAAACCCTCTACTTTAAATGTATTTTCCTTTTCATATAATTGCGGCTCTATATCGTTCCATGTAACTTCGGATACCCCATACGTTCCATCGTCTTTTTTTATTATGACTATGGAAGGCAAGTCGATGGGACCGCCAGGCTTGCACTTCAAGTCAACTTCCAGCACATCCACAATCCTGTAATCGGGCTCCTTTTGAAGGACCGTCACCTCAAACGTCCTGGTGTCGCTTACATCCCCATAGGTGATGGTAGCGGTAAGAATTACTTTACGGTTTCCCCTGCCGTACTCTGGTCGCCTTACCTTCCCTGTACTGCTAATTATATACTCATTATCCGATTTCCAGCTGATCTTTGAACCGTATTTGCCTTCCGAAGGCAATGTCAAATCGGCATCTACGGTAAACAGGTTACCTAAATAAATGGATTCCTTATCCATCTGGACAATTTGTTCAGGCGTATAAGACATAAAATCACTCCTCATGCCTGCTATTATGATCACCCAATTGGTTGCGTCATTGCATTCAGCCAATCCTTCTGCTCTTTCCCAAGATACGGGCTCAGCACCTCATAGACCTTTCTATGGTACTCATTTAGCCAGTTAATTTCCTTTTCATCTAAAAGGGATACGTCAATAGCCCTTATATCGATGGGGCAGTACGTGAGCAGCTCAAAGCGATAAAATTGTCCTGCATCCTCATCAAAAGCATCTTCCACTACCACCACTGTATTCTCTGTTCTTATCCCATATCGGCCTTTTTTATATACTCCCGGTTCTATGGTGAGCAGCATACCAGGTTTTAACGGCACATCCACTCCAAACCCGTGGGGGCCTTCGTGCACGCTTAAACAGTAGCCGATGCCGTGCCCCGAACCACATTTATAATTCATATGGTGCTCCCACAGGTATCTCCTTGCAATGACGTCCAGGGTCTTACCCGTTGAGCCCTTTAAAAATACGGTGGTTATCATGGCGATATTGGCCTTTAATACCAACGTAAAGTCTCTCTTTTGCTCTTCATCCACTTCATTGACCACTATCGTTCGGGTGATATCGGTAGTGCCGCCCAGATATTGTCCTCCGCTGTCTATAAGCAATATACCTTTAGGACCGATGACAGCATGATTCTCCTCTGTAGGTATATAATGCATCATAGCTGCATTCTCATTATAGCCAGCAATAGTGTCAAATGAAGGCCCAAGACAGCCTTCTTGCATCAGCCTGTACTCTCTAAGCTTTTCCACTACATCAAGTTCAGTAATCTTTCGTTTCCCTATATTTGTATCAAACCAATACAGAAAATTTACCATGGCAACGCCGTCTTTAATATGGACCTTCTTTATGTTCTCAATTTCAACCTCGTTTTTCACGGCTTTTAGGTTAACGATAATGTCATCCTTATTGACCACCTTAGCATTTTTAACAGCCGAATATATGGCAAAGCTGTTTTTCCTCTCGTCTATGAGCACCTTCTTATCCGCAGGAATATCTGCCAGCGTAGCAAAAATATCATCATAATTCCTCACTTCTATATTGTTTTGCCGCAGATACTCCCTAACTTCATCTGTCAATTTTGCGGTATCGACAAACCATATGACCGAATCCTTTGATACCAATAAATAAGATATGACCACCGGCACATACGGGACATCATTGCCCCTTACATTAAGGACCCATGCAATGGAATCCAAAGCGGAAACCACATAATAGTCCACTTCGCTTTTTTGCATTTCATTTAAAACCTGTTCAAGCTTCTGCCTGGCCGTAAGGCCTGTAAAGGTGGTCTCATGAATAAACACTTTATCTGTGGGGATAGGCGGCCTATCCTCGATCCAAATCTCCCTAATCAAATCTACATCGCTTTTAATCTTTATCCCTTTCTTTTCAAACGTCTCCTTCATCTTGAGTACGTCT
>NZ_VSCO01000153.1:0-3838 GCF_047459465.1 Caldicoprobacter sp.
CCCAGCTTTGCCACAGCCATCAAAATAGCTTCTTCAATAGTCTTGCCCGTGGTCTCCACGCTTTTCACGATTTTACACCTTCCCCTTTAGGTGAATTTGTTCGATTATATATGATTTGCTGGACTATTTGAAACACGTTATTGGTCACCCAGTATACGCCAAATGCCGCCGTATACATGGCGGTAAACCACACAGACAAGATAGGAAAAATTGCAGTAAAGCTGCCCGTCTGTTGGTTAGCTGTCGAAACATTTGCCAGCTTTGTTTGATAATAAGATGTAACACCTGCAAGAACTGGAAGTATGAATAGACCATTCCACTGACCTGAAAATAAATCTATAGGCCTTCCCACAATGCTTACAATAGGAGAATCAGCAATCCAGATGTTTTTAATCCAGAGAAATCTATAAGAACCATACTGTGCATTGAGGAAGCTGTATATCTCTTCATTGCTTATGTTTTTAATGGCCTCTAAAATCAGTGAAACGTTTTCTTCCCCAGCAATTTCCTTCATCTTGTCAACAATTGATAAATTGGTTCTAATAAACAATTGAGGTATAATATCCACCATCTTTTGCCTAATAGCGCTCGAAGATTCTACAGCCTTTATAACTTCATCTAAAACAGGCACTATTGAAGGATCGTGATGCTTGATGGCATCAATCAAAAAGCTCCCTAGCTCCATGCTTGAAATCTGTCTTAAAGCGGCAAACATGGCAAAAATTATCGGAATCTGTATTAATAAAGGAAGACAGCCCCCCAGCGGATTTACTCCATGTTTTTGATATAGCTCAGCGATCTTTCTATTCCTCTTCTCGGCATCATACTTATACTTCTTATTTATTTCCTCTATCAAAGGCTGCAGCTCGCCCATCTTCTTGGTGGAAGCTTTGGACTTCAAATCCAAAGGCAGCAACAACAATCTCATCAATATAGTAAACATCACTACAGAAAGACCGTAATTATTGGTTATATTATTTATTAGCCGCAGTACATTGGCCAAAAAGTTCACAAATGAACCCCATAATCCTGCATTAGCCGCCTCTGCAATGACAAAGACACCCACTATTAGATCATTCATTACATTCATTACCTCCATTGACTACTCTACCGGATCATAGCCCCCCGGATAAAACGGATGGCATTTCAACACTCTTTTTATTCCCATATAGAAGCCTTTTAAAACTCCATACTTTTCCACTGCTCGGATAACATATTCAGAACATGTTGGATAAAAACGACAGCTATTGGGCAGCAACGGCGAAATTGCTTGCTGATAGCAGCGTATAATTCCTATTAAGAGCTTTTTCAACACCAAGGCTATCAAATCAATCCATCTCCTTGAAAAGCTCTGCCCTTTTTAACAGATTGTCCACCGCCTCTTCAAGCTTGGAAAACTCCACATCTCGAGCATTCTTTCGCACTACAAAGATAAGGTCATACCCCTCTTTTACATGCGGAATCCTTTTTCGATATATCTCCCTCAATTGACGCCTTATTCTGTTTCTCTTAACAGAGTTACCAAACTTTTTGCTTACGGAAAAACCTGCACGGGTAACGCAAAAGCCCGTCCGACGGTACACCAGTACCAGATACTGATTGGCAACGGATTTTCCTTTCTTATAAGTATAACTGAAGTCTCTTCGCTTCCTCAACCTATAAATCTTGTTCACTTTTTCCTCCAGCAAGCTACCGCTTAATGTCAGAAAAGGCCACTTACTAGCGGCCTTATTATGCTGTCAAAACCTTTCTGCCCTTTTTCCTCCTTCTCTTGATTACAAGACGACCACCCTTTGTGCTCATTCTCTTCCTGAAACCATGTACCTTTTTCCGCTTTCGGTTATTGGGCTGATACGTCCTCAGCATTTCCTTCAACCCTCCTTCCTGCTAAATTGCCTTTTTCTTTCCAAATATTCCTTAGCAATACTCTAGTACGATAGTATTATAAGCGAAATATCTCCAGCATGTCAAGAAAATCAGACACCTCAACGTTGATTATCCACAAATAATCTGCTATTATAGTATTGCCTGTTGATAACTTTAGAATATATAATAAGGAAAGAATCCCATAAAGTTATACACATACTGTGGATAACTTTGTGTATAACTTCTGAATTTTCCACAGCTATACCGAAAAAATAGAGATTTCAGCCATGTGGATAATGTTGATAATATGCTCTCGGCGTTGTTCAAATTTAACTGACCGATATTATTATTGGTAATTTTGGCAAAAATATTAGTTAGAAAGTTTTCCCAAAATCTTTAGGAGGTTTTTTGAATGAGTAAAAACGTCAACGATTTGTGGACAAGAGCCCTTCAGTACATGAAAGTTCAACTATCCGATGTCAGTTTTGATACGTGGATAAAAGTTATACAGCCGTTGCTTTTAAACGGCAATGAAATCGTGCTAAGCGTGCCCAATGAATTTACCAAGAATATCCTCCAATCGAGATATATGGAAACTATAGCTGGATCCCTAAAAGAAGTAGCAGGACAGCCTATTTACATTAAATTTATTCTAGAAAACGAGGCAGAAGCTTACCTGGAAAGCGTTAATAGTAAAGACGTAGCTAATGCCCAACCTCACAGCATATTAAATCCCAAGTATACCTTTGACACCTTTGTGGTGGGCAATAGCAACAGATTTGCCCATGCTGCATGCCTTGCAGTGGCCGAAGCTCCCGCAAAGGCGTACAACCCCCTTTTCATATATGGTGGGGTGGGACTGGGGAAAACCCATCTCATGCATGCCATAGGGCACTATATTTTAGCCCGCAACCCCAAAGCCAAGGTATTATACGTTACATCCGAAAAATTCACAAACGAGCTGATAAACTCAATACGTGACGATAAAAACGTCGAATTTCGCAACCGCTACCGCACCATCGACGTATTGTTAATAGACGACATCCAGTTCATAGCTGGTAAAGAAAGGACACAGGAGGAGTTTTTCCATACCTTCAACGCACTACATGAAGCAAACAAACAAATCATAATATCCAGCGATCGTCCTCCCAAGGAGATTCCTACGCTGGAAGACAGGCTGCGCTCCAGGTTTGAATGGGGGTTAATTGCCGACATACAACCTCCAGACCTTGAAACCCGAGTGGCCATTTTGAAGAAAAAGGCTGAGCTGGAAAACATAGAGATCGATGATGAAATACTCCTATTCATCGCTAAGCGCATTGAATCCAACATTAGAGAGCTAGAAGGAGCCCTTATTAGGATCATGGCTTATGCTTCCCTCACCAACAATAAGCTGGATATATCCATAGCCGAAGAAGCGCTAAAGGATATACTGTCTGTTTCGCAGCCCAAGGAAATAACTATACCATTGATACAACAAACGGTAGCCGATTATTTCCATTTGAAAGTGGACGACTTTAAGTCTAAAAAAAGAAACCGGCCGATAGCATACCCCAGACAGATTGCAATGTATCTATGCAGGGAGCTTACCGATCAATCGCTGCCCAAAATTGGTGAAGAATTTGGAGGACGTGACCATACAACCGTTATACATGCATGCGAGAAAATACAGGAGGATATGCAAAAGGACAGCCAGCTCAGAAGAATCATCGAGGAGCTGAAAAAGAAGATTAAAGAAGGCTAATATGCACAGCCTGTGGACAAGATATGCCTATATTAAGCATAATATCCCCATGGCTATCCACAGTGGTTATGTGGATTTCATCCATTTCGACACCAAAATCCACATATCCACAATTATTATTACTGTTACTCCTAACTAATTAAAAATAACAACTATAACCTAGGAGGTACGCCATGAAGTTCAGATGCTTTCAGAAAGACTTATCCGATGCCATAAGCAAAGTACAAA
>NZ_VSCO01000154.1:0-3827 GCF_047459465.1 Caldicoprobacter sp.
GCTTGCTGATATCAAACTCATTGTCGATGCCCGTACCAAAAGCCGTCACCATGGCCTTTATTTCTTCATTTGCCAGTATCTTATCAAGCCTGGCCTTTTCAACGTTTAAAATCTTACCCCTCAAGGGCAATACTGCCTGAAAACGTCTGTCTCTGCCCTGTTTTGCAGAACCACCTGCTGACTCGCCTTCCACCAAAAATATCTCGCTGAGGGCTGGATCCTTTTCGGTACAATCCGCCAGTTTTCCGGGTAACGAGGTGCTTTCTATAGCGCTCTTTCTCCTCACCAGTTCCCGTGCCTTTCTGGCAGCTTCTCTGGCCCTTGCCGCGCTTATGGCTTTTTCGATTATGGTCTTGGCAATAACTGGGTTCTCCTCCAGAAATACTGTGAGCCCCTCATAGACAATACTATCCACCAGTCCGCGGACCTCAGTATTGCCAAGCTTGGTCTTGGTCTGTCCCTCAAATTGTGGCTCAACCAGCCTCACGTTTATAATAGCGGTCAGACCCTCCCGAGTATCTTCTCCTGTCAAGTTATCGTCGTTTTGCTTTAAGATGTTGTACTTTTTGGCATAATCATTAAGCGCACGGGTCAAAGCCGATTTAAAACCTATAAGGTGAGTACCGCCTTCATGGGTGGCAATGTTATTGGCAAATGAGTATATGTTTTCCATGTACGAATCGTTATACTGGAGGGCCACCTCTACAAATGTAGTATTTTTTTCCCCTGAAATATATATGGGTTCAGGGTGCAAGGTGTTTTTATTTTTGTTCAAATATTTAACAAAGGATGCAATTCCTCCATCGTAATGGAATTCCTTTTTTATGCCCTCGCGTTCATCTTCGAATACAATGCGCAACCCCTTATTCAAAAAAGCCAATTCACGTAAACGATTGGCTATTGTTTCGCCAATAAAATTTATCTCCTCGAATATTTCGGCATCGGGTTTAAAAGTTATGGTGGTACCCGTTTCCTGGGTGTCACCTATTATCTCCAATTCCGAAACGGTTTTACCTCGCTGATATCGCTGCCTATATATATGGCCATCCCTTTTTATAACTACTTCCAGCCATTCCGAAAGGGCATTTACTACCGAAACGCCCACACCATGGAGTCCACCTGACACCTTATAGCCCTGTCCTCCAAACTTTCCCCCTGCATGGAGAACGGTTAGGGCAACCTCAACCGCCGGCTTACCCATCTGAGGGTGAATCCCCACAGGTATACCTCTACCGTTATCGATGACGGTAACCGACAGGTCTTTATGGATTATCACCTGTATGAAATCGCAGAAGCCCGCCATGGCTTCATCGATGCTGTTATCTACGACCTCATAGATGAGATGGTGAAGGCCCTTGATGCCTGTACTACCAATGTACATTCCTGGTCTTCTTCTAACTGCTTCCAACCCTTCTAAAACCTGGATTTGAGTTTCATCATATACGGGCACATTATCTTTCTTATTGTTCTCCATTTTATGCTCCCTCCGTCTCTTTGCTATATAACGCAACGCCGTCTATAAATGAGCTCCTTTTAAGAAGGGTAGAAGAAGAAATGGGCGATAAAAACACAACGCTCTTTTTATCAATTTCGGCCAGTATAAAGGTTTTGGGCTCGTCGTCCGACACCCTTCGTACGAAGCCCTCCTCTTCCGCAATATGCAAAAACTCCCGGTTTATACGGGATGCGTTGATGGTTTGCATATCAAAAATTGCGATTATATTCTTCATGGAAACAACTACGTCTCCTCCAAGATGTAATATCATGACTATTCTTTCCTCCTATACAGCCCAAAATCACGCTTGTAGACCTATTATACCTATTTTTTGCCCAATTTTAAAGCCCTATTTTAAATTATCGTCCGTTTTACTCGTAAATTTATCTTTTTATCACTTTTCCTCCCTCTATCTCGTAAATATGAAATTTCTCTAACTCTAGCGGTGGTATACTATTAAGGTCTGTGGCTGTAACAAACACTTGAACATCTCCTAGCTCTTCAAACAGCCTTTTAAGTCTCTCCCCATCTAGTTCCGACATAACATCATCCAATAATAGAACGGGGTATTCCCCCGTTTCCCTATACATGAGTTCAACATCTGAAAGCTTAAGCGATAAGGCCACCGTTCGCTGCTGTCCCTGAGATCCAAATATCCTCACATCTACGCCATTTATCTCAAACCCAATATCGTCGCGGTGGCAACCTACTCCTGTACTTCCGCGCTGTACATCCTCAGGCTTGTTCTTCTCCAGGGCTGTAAAAAATTTTTCCCGGATATCTTCAATATCCAAACTGCTAGCTCTAATGGACGGCCTATATTTTATATCCAGCCTTTCAGATCGCGAAGAAATTCGCCAGTGGATCTCCCTGGCTATCTTAGACAGGCTATCTATAAATTCATATCTATGTTTTATTATGAATGCACCTACCTCCGATAGCTGTTCATCAAAGATAGGCAGCATCTTTTTTGCCCCAGGATTTTTGCCAATCTCTTTCAAAAGATTGTTGCGGTGGGCCAGTATCCTGTTGTACTGCTGAAGATTGTAAAAATACTGGGGTTTCATCTGAGATATCTCCATATCCATATACCTGCGCCGCTCGGAAGGGGCTTCTTTTACCAGCTTTAAATCCTCCGGAGAAAACATTATAGCATTGAAATGTCCCATGAGCTGCCCCAGTTTCTGTATCGCCACCCCATTTATCTTTATTTTCTTCTTATCCTTGAGGCTTAAAAAAACCTCTATTGAGTTGTATCCCACCCTTCTCTCAACCAATACCCTTATATAGCAGCTATCCTGTCCCCATCTAATAAGCTCGTTATCCCTGGGTGTTCTGTGAGAACGCCCTGTACAGGTGAGGAATATCGATTCCAATATATTGGTCTTACCCTGTGCATTTTTCCCTACAAACATTATCCTGCTGCTGTCGAATTTTAGACTAATACTTTGGTAATTTCTGTAATTATTCAGGGTCAGTTCCTTTAGATACACCCTCAGTATTTCCTCCCCCGATAATTCGATATATGCCTGCACCTTCAACCTCGACGCAATCGCCAGGATACAGCTTTCTGCCCCTCCTCAATTCCACCTGCCCATTTACGCTAACCATGCCGTTTCTTATCATTTGATTAGCTTCAGAGCCTGTAATGGCTATGTTAGCCCACTTTAAAAACTGGGTGAGCTTTATGTATTGGGTGTGTATCTTAATCTCCCTCATATTTCCATCCCCTAACTGTGCAGCCTAACTGGAAGTACAAGATAACAGTAGGCATCCCCTTCCAGAGGGCGCACTATGCAAGGGCTAACATTGGTGGTAAAATCCAGGCAAATTTCATCATCCTTCACGACGCGCATTACATCCAGCAAATACCGCGCATTAAAGGCTATTTCGATGTTCTTGCCTTCCATGATTATAGGAATCCGCTCGTATATTCTACCTATATCCGAATTGGATGTAATCACCAACTTATCATCCTCGACGTTTAGCTTTATCAGATTATTTTCGAGCTCCCTCGACATCAAAGAAGCTCTTTCAAGTCCTTCTTCCAAAAGCAATTTATCAACCTTCACCCGCGTTTTATACTCCTGAGGTATTATCTGCTTATAATTTACAAACTCACCCTCCAGCAATCTCGATATTATTTGAGTATCTCCCAGGTCAAAATGTACGTGCTTGTCCCCCACGTTTATGTATAAATCAAGCTCTTCGTCCTCCAGTATTCTGCTGATTTCATTGAGGGATTTGCCGGGTACGATTATGCTGATATTTACATCATTTTCAGAAAGAGCTTCTCTCCTCAAAGCCAGCCTATACCCATCAAGGCAAACCA
>NZ_VSCO01000155.1:0-3786 GCF_047459465.1 Caldicoprobacter sp.
TATCCTGCTCCTCCCTTCACCGTTATTGAGCCTCAACCACGGTAATGGCAATGACGTTGACGATGTCTTCGGCGCTGCACCCTCTGGAGAGATCATTGACCGGCTTTGCCAACCCCTGGCTCAATGGGCCCAATGCCATGGCTTTGGCCAGCCTCTGCGTGAGCTTATACGCAATATTGCCAGCGTTAAGGTCGGGGAATATCAATACGTTGGCCCTACCCGCCACCGGACTGCCCGGGCATTTCTTCTTGGCCACTTCCATATCCAGTGCGGCATCCACCTGCAACTCTCCATCTATCAGCAGGTCAGGCATCATCTCTTTGGCTATGCGAGTGGCCTCCCTCACCTTGTCAACCGACTCGTGCTCAGCGCTTCCCTTGGTCGAGAAGGACAGCATGGCCACTCGCGGTTCCATACCCACCAGCACTTTGGCGGTTCTGGCGGCCGATATCGCAATAGCAGCTAAATCCTGGGCGGTAGGATTGGGATTCAAACCGCAGTCGGCATAGATGAATACTCCGTTTTCGCCATACTGACAATCGGGCACCTCGATCAGAAAACAGCTGGATGCTACCGATATTCCCGGCATAGTCTTTATGATCTGCAATACCGGCCTCCATACGTCGGGCGTGCTGTACACCGCTCCCGCCACCATTCCATCAGCATCGCCCAGCTTGACCATCATACAACCATAGTAAAGTGGATTCTTCATGAGCTCCCTGGCCTTTTCGGCCGTCATCCCCTTATGTTTGCGAAGCTCCACCAGCTGATCGACATAAAAGTCAAATTTATCCGAGCTCTCCGGATCTATAATCGTAGCATCCGCCAAATTCAACCCTGCTGCATTTTTATAGATCTCTTCTTTTTTGCCCAGCAGGATTATGTCGGCTATGCCCTCCTTCATGGCTATTTCGGCCGCCTTCAACGTCCTGTCGTCATTGCTTTCCGGAAGGACTATGCGTTTTTTGCACGATTTAGCCTTATTAATGATAGATTCCATTACACCCATAGATGATCCCCTTTCACAAAAATTTATTTTTGATTAAAAACACACAAAAACTCAACCTATTTTATATTCTACATAAAATATCAAAATCCTTCATAAAATATGATTTCTAAATTTTCTGTATTTATTTTTCACCTTAGGACAACCATTATCTATTCTAACCTAAATAGGGGGTAAATCAATAAGTTTTTGAAAATTTACATTATACCGACCACAAGATATAATAATATATCATCTCCAAAGCGAGGGGTTATGGTGAAGGTACTGGGGATAATCGCTGAATACAACCCATTTCACAACGGGCATTTGCACCACCTAAAAAGCTCTTTAGAACTCATACAGCCCGATTACACTATAGTAGCCATGTCGGGCCACTTCACCCAGAGGGGCGAAGCGGCCATAGTCGATAAGTGGGAAAGGGCTGAAATGGCGCTCCGAAATGGTGTAGACATAGTGGTGGAGCTGCCGGCTGTATATTCATCTCAAACGGCAGAGCTGTTCGCCTATGGCGGCGTCCAACTCCTAAACCATACGGGAGTGGTAACCCATATAAGCTTCGGCAGCGAAATAGGAACAATACAGCCGCTGACAGAAATAGCTAGGGTGCTGGCCGAAGAACCCCCGACATTCAAAGCGCTGCTGAAACAATACCTGGACCAAGGGCTGTCCTTTCCTCAGGCCAGGCACATGGCAATCATGGAACACGCAAAAAAAATGGGCTTAAGCTTTTCGGAAAGCCAGTGGGAAAGGATAATCAATAGCTCCAACTCCATACTGGCCATAGAATACCTGAAAGCGCTGTACAGGACAAAAAGTAACATAATTCCGGTTACCATTCAGCGGATAGGCGCATCGTACAACGCCCAGGAGATGAGCGGCGAGATATCCAGCGCAACTGCTATAAGGAATGAACTTAAAAAGCAAAAATGTTGGGGCAACATTTCCCGGGCAATGCCTCGAGCATCCTTTGAAATATTAAAGGGTGCCATAGAATCGGGAAAAGGGCCGGTCACCAACAGTTCCCTTGAACAGCTCATGCTGGGGAACATCCGCTCCATGCCCCTAGAAGACATCAAAAACCTGATGGACATAGATGAAGGCCTTGAAAACCGCATAAAGGAATGCGCTCTCAAAGCCTCCACCCTAGATGAATTCATGGCCCTTGCCAAGACAAAAAGATACGTCTACACGCGCCTCCAGCGCATACTGGTTCACGCGCTGCTGGGCATAACAAAAGAAAGGGTGGAAAGGTTTCGGCGCGCCGGAGGACCCCAATACTTGCGAATCCTGGGCTTCTCAACCAGAGCCATACCACTTTTAAAGCAATTAAAACAAAGCGCCAAGGTGCCCATCATAACAAAGGCAGCCCATTATGAGGAGGTACTAAAAAGCCCCATAGCCCGTGAAATGTTCGATATAGACGTTTTGGCCACCAATTTATATAGCCTGGGGATACCCAACCCATGTTATAGAAAGGGAAACAGGGACTTCACCGAAAAGATCAGGGTAATCTAATGCTGGTAAGTTTCTATGAGACTTTTTATCCTGTCTATGGCTTCCAAAGTGGCCTTTCTGCCCGCCTGTATGCATCTATCCACCTCGTCAAAAAAGAAAGGATGGACACTCGAGACATCGGGATAGATTATTACATCTCCTTTTTGTACGTTGTTCTTCAAAATCTCCAGCTCCATTACCTCCAACGACTGCAAAATCACTTCCAGGATGTTTACGGGTGGGCGATGCTGTCCACGAAATCCCACGTCTACCCCTATGACTACATCGGCTCCCATGCGCTTTACGGTATCCACCGGCACCCGTGCCAACAGTCCCCCATCTACCAGGATATAATCCCCCCACTCCACCGGGGTAAATATTCCGGGTATGGATATGCTGGCCCGCACAGCCCTGTATACCTTGCCCTCGTTGAGCTCTATCAGCTGGCAGGTCTTAAGGTCGACGGCCGTAACGGTAAGAGGAATGTTAAGCTCTCCAAACTCCCTATCGCGGGTAAGCAGCTTGATGAGCTCTTCGATCCTATGTCCTTTTATAAAGCCATGACGCGGAACGCTAACATCGTAATACTTCTTCATATCCAGGTTTTGTGCTATCCCTTCCATCATCTTGGGCGAAACGCCGGCAGCATACAAAGCTCCCACAACGGCGCCAATGCTGGACCCAGCTATGTAGTCGGGAACAATCCCGTTTTCCTCAAGCACCTGCAATACGCCGATGTGGGCCAAGCCTCTAGCAGCTCCCGACCCCAAAGCCAAGCCTATCTTCACCTTTTTCTTCATAAATTTACGACCTCCACAATATGAATATACTAAAGCGCACTCCTTATATGCTCATTACGCGGGAGGGAAAATGCATAAGGGATATACCTTGATAAAGCTACAATCCATAACGTTGGTGATATTGTGCCTCCTGGTGACCTGTTTTATAATCGCCTTTCCGCGCCAATCCTTCCAGGCAGCCTTGACTGGCCTGGACACCTGGCTGAGAAACGTCTTCCCGGCACTGCTTCCTTTTTTCATCGCTTCAGAAATAATGATGGGCATAGGCCTGGTGAACTTTTTCGCCGTCCTGCTCAGGCCCGTCATGGGGCCATTGTTCCGCTGCCCGGGCGAAAGCTCGTTTATATGGGCCATGAGCATCACCTCTGGCTACCCGGTAGGAGCAAAGCTTACCTCATCCTTCCTCGAAAGGAGGGACATAACTCCCCATCAAGCCCAAAGGATAATGGCCTTTTGCAGTACCTCCGGCCCCCTCTTCATGCTGGG
>NZ_VSCO01000156.1:0-3781 GCF_047459465.1 Caldicoprobacter sp.
GCTAGAGACGTCCCATGCAAGAACTTCCTTTCGGAAGCTGCTACCTCAACTATTACTTCAGAATCGGCAACCAGCTTTGAAAATGAAATATCGTCTTCATAAAGTCGTGCTACTGCTGAAACTTTATATTCCATCAAATCATCTAAACTCATATTTTGAGTATCGACAAAAGAGGCACGCACCATACCCGCCACAACCAACGCTGCGGCAATAGCCAAAGTCATAATCAAAATACATATCCTATTCATCTTCAACCTCACTCCCGGCAGGATATATTCTCCCGGCTTCTACTTTGAACTTTTCATCGCACAACAGGTCAATATCCTCTTTGATATGGCTGGCAATTAGTATTGTTGCCCCCCTTTCCTTTTCTTCCAGCAGGATGTTCCTGACCAGCCCAACCCCTTCTTCGTCAAGCGAGTTGGTGGGCTCATCCAGCACAATAAGCTGCGGTTTCTCCATTATGGCCTGAGCTATGCCAAGGCGTTGCTTCATGCCCAAAGAATACTTTCCGTAAATGCGCTTATCATCTGGATCAAGGCCTACTCTTCTGATGGCAGCCCTTATGTCTTCATCTGTAATGATATTTTTTATTGAAGCCAAAAATTTTAAATTTTGAAAGCCCGTCCACTGTTCCCAGAATCCCACGTTTTCTATTATTAAACCAAGGCTTTCGGGGAATGAGACATCTACGCCAATCCTCTTTCCAAACACCCTAACCTCACCGCGAGTAGGTTTTATTAATCCGCATATGGCCCTAAACAGCATGGTCTTTCCCGAAGCATTTCTCCCAAAAAAACCGTATATCTTCCCTCTTTCCAGCTCCAGGGTTATGTCATCTAATATCGTCTTCCCCTTGATTATCTTGGTCAAATGATATATTTCGACCGCCATCATATCTGCATACCTCCCGATTTTAATAATTTCTATCGGTTATCTCCACCGTCTTTATAACCCTTATTCCCACAAAAACAGCCAAAACCAGGTAAGCCCCTAATACAAGAAACGACCAGTAAACATTAAATCCCGGTATTGCCGGGATATCCAAAGGCTGAATATAATCCAGCAGAAAACCGTCATCATGCCACGGTAAGACAGGTTGCAGTACGGGGTTAAGCTTAATTAGCAAATGCTGCACTGGATCACTTAGTTTAACAATGGCTGGAAGATGTGCAAAAACGTACGCAAGCAAGGTCAAGAATAGGGACATTTCACAGCTTATATACAAAGATAATACATTTATCAACAAAACAAATACTAATGTGACCGTAACATTGAGAAGAATACATACAGAGGATACCAATAAAAGGCCCTGTATCGACGCTACAGGCAAATTATTAGCAAAGCCAATTATCACACTAACGGCAGTAATTATAGCAAAGTATAGAACTAAATGCTTCAGTATATGAAATAGTTTATCTAGAAACCATTTTACCCTGTTATCCTTCCTTGTAAAAACATAAACCGAACTTATTCTAAAGTCATCATAAAAAAAATCTCCAAAGGCTATAAGAATATATAACTTAGGGGCAATATACGTTAGAGATGATATAAGCTCAAAAGTTATTTTTTCTTCAGGATACGGCAAAAAATTTGCAGCAAACATCACCAGCAATTCTATTGAAGCCCCTTCAGCCAAGTTTGTTATGAAGTCAAGCCGAATCAACGAAGATAAAACCCCGATGACTACGGCCGTAATAAACACCGATACTTTCTTTATCATAAACCGCTCCTCCGTATATCCGTTTTCCCCAGGATTTTCACGCCCATCAAAAGCAAAAATAAGGATAAAAATGACAAGTAGCTGCAGTACACCAGCGACAACAGCAGGAATTTCATCATAGGCAGCTCAAGACCAAAAATGAACTCTACCAAGATTCCTGTAGTGGTCATAGCATATCTATCCAATTTAATCAGCGTCAGTATATAATCAAGGCTACCAGTAAAAAGACCAACTAGAAAACCTACATACCGCCTTTTGCTTACAAATGATGATATCAGGTAAATAATCCCTGTTGGCAGAAATATCAGGTACTTTATAATAAAATCCCCTAGCATAAAGGCAAGAATTTTCGCTTCCAGAAGATGCGGCACTCCTATATACATCACAGCCGTTACAATTATAGGAAGTTCGAGAAGGATGACATATAACACCGTATCTATTGAAAGCAGCTTGATTTTTTCCTTCCACCATATATCAATATTTTTAAACCTTACCAATATCAGTGTGTGATTGAGTATATCTTCATGGCTTATGATTATAAGAAAAATTGGTACATAATATAAAGCGAAATAGATCAAACGGGAAAAGAGCAGGTATATGTCATTTATGCGGAGGTTATCTGTTACTAAATTTGCCTCTAGGCCTATAAGTACTGATATCCGAATATTAAAAGCCAGTATCATCAGATAAAATATTACACGCTTCTTCCCAACCATCAAAAATATTTTACTCAAAAACTTTTTACAAAGCCGCAATTTTAAATCTCTTCCCTTCTTGCGTTTAAAATAATCATAAATATACTTGTCATCAGCAAAACCGCCATCATGCACATAAACACCATGTAATCTAACCCTTTTACGCCCGTGGTGGGATATAAATAATAAGTTAAGCAATAATTTGCCTTTCCGAGTAAAGCAAGTACAAAATTTTGTGTGAAATAAAGAACAGTGGGTAAAACCACAACCGTATACCTATTTACCTTTCTGAAAAACGATATAGCATAGGAAAATATGGCAACTACACCGCCGAAAACGCCATCCAAGAACATGAACCACAGATTATGTAAGTATGGACTTATAGTGTGCAGGCCTTGAAAGTAAAGTCTGGTAAGATAATATCTGTCATAGGCGGGATTTCCGCCATTTACTTCGGAAACCGTATAGAGAGGAAAAGCAACCATGCAGAGAAGCTGATTCAACAGTAAAGGCAAAAAAATCACTATAAAGCCAGAGAAAAAGGTAACGATACCTTTGCTCAGGATATACGAACTTTTATTGCAGCGGGCAACGACAAAGTTAAGTACACGCCCTTTTTTATCCTCCAAATATGTATCTGCAAACGCTATACTCGCCGGTAGGGTGAGAAAAAACAGATAATATATATCTCCTACAAAGCTGAAGTTGCCATTTCTATAACCTATCCACATCTGATAGGCAGAAGGCAACTCTGAAGTATAACCTTTATAGTATGTAATAGACGTTAAAATAAAAAGGATCGAGATCAGTACAACTTCAATCGTCAGCACTATGTTAAACTCTCTTCTTTTGAGAAGCTTGGCAAATTCAGTTTTCAAAACATTAAACAACACAAAATCTGCCTCCTTTTATAAGTTCGGGGCTATGATAAATACCATAGCCCCGAATAAAATCTGCTATATCTGTAATATTTCAACCCTTACCTCAAATCTGCATATCCGCTCAACGTCACGTTTACATATGTTATATCGTGATTTTGTGCATAAAGCATGATAAAAGTGCCTGCTCGCTCATCTGTCTTAAAACTTATTGTGTATGTCCCTTGCCCTTCATAGCATGCATAATTATCTGATATCCTTGAGCCATCTTGCCTGACTACCCAGAAATCTGCCGCATCATACTGAGCGCCAACATAATCAACCCTATTTAATACATAATCATCATTATAGACTTTGCTACCACTCATTACGACTATATCTTGCTTGAACCAGGGGAGCGAAACTTGATAATACCCACTAACTGCAAAAGCTGTTGTGAATGACAAAAGAGTAATTGCCAAGCTCAGACACAGCAACAGCTTTCC
>NZ_VSCO01000157.1:0-3777 GCF_047459465.1 Caldicoprobacter sp.
CACCGTTCAGAAATGGTCATTTTAGGCTTACCATTCGGTTGCAACTTAAAATAGGAAGCAACTCGGTGTATTCCTGCATGGAGATCACTAATAGATAAAGCCACAGGAACACCGTGTCTTAGATATTCGCCCCGAATAGATGTGCCCGTTACTGCATTGCGGTTTTGAGTGGAAGGATCGATCCAATAAGCGTACACAGGGTATTTCGCACTCATAAATTGGATGTTTTTAGCGTGATATTCCACTAATTGGTTCTTTTCGTAGTATTCCTGAAAAACATACAGCTCCCCAGTTCTTGGGTTCATGGCTGCCCAAACAGCAGCTGTTGGGTTTTGTAAACCATGGTCAATGCCCACATAGACAGGCCATTCTGGGTCAGGTTCTTTATGGGGAACCACATAAGGATAGTTAGGCTGAAACTCTGGATAGACTTGCCCTTCAAAAGCCGTCCAGTCAGCGTAAATATACCGCTTGACCCAGCTCTCAGGGTAACTGTTCAACAGCCCCTGCACATAGTCTTCTGGGAGGTAAATGTTCTCCGTCGTTGGGGCTTGGAAGTACGCATAATCTTTCTTCTTACCGTGATCTTTCACAAACCGAGACCATACCCAACCCTTCTCTGGGTTGGTCGTTGCAAAACCCGTTCGTCTGGGAACCGTGTTCCTCCGAAGACGGGATTCTAGCATCAACCAGATTTCCTCGGACACTTCCGTTAACTCATCTATATAAAAAGCGCCCAGATTAAGAGATTTGTATTTATTGGGCTCATCCATTGAACGGAAAATGACAACAGAGCCATTCTGATAAGTAATCGACATCTCCGACTTATTAAAAGCAACCTCCAGTTTGCCGCCCTTGAGAACAGGCGTTGGTACGATTTCAAGGAAAGTCTGGAGAGTGGTGTCTCGTAGGTTGGTGTATGTTTGAGCGCCTACCAATATAAAGTTGCCAGGATACCGCAAAGCGAGCTGGTTAGCTTCCTGGCAGCCGCACAGGGTTTTACCAGAGCCAAACCCTCCCGCATACAGGCGGTACTTTGCTGGGGAAGCATGGAAAGCTGCTTGAGCAGGGAGGGGATCATAAAACATCTCTAAATAACCGCACTTTTCGCAAAATCCCCACCAGATTCCAGAACCTACCTTGTAAGGCTTTCCGCAGGATTTACACGGTCTCTCATTGTACGGTGCTTGTTCCATCGTTAGTCCCCTCGCTATTTACGTCAATGACAATTTTGGATTTTTCTTCCTTTTTATCTGGATCGGGGATATTAGTGATGATCGTAATATGAGGTGCTTTTGTTTCTTCTTTTTCGGTAGCTGTGACTTTCATGAACTCCAAAAGCATTTTCTGTTGGCGACCTTTTCCCATCAGGGCCTGTTCGTAGATGGTGTTCATCACCGCTGGGAGACGGGCGAGGTAAAAGTCTCTCATCTTTTCCACGGCCCAGCGGAGGAAGTTCGGATTATCAAAGTAGGCTTGCAGCTCCTCAACAGAAAGGCCAACCCGTTTGGCTTTGTAGGTGTCGGGCATTTCCGTAAATTCGGGGTCGGCCATCAGTTTAGCGATCTTTTCTGCGTAAGGATCTTTATCGAAGGTCGGTTTGACCAGGGTTGACTTTTCTTCAGCTTTCCTTAAAGACTTTGACATGGCCATCACCTAGTTTATAGGAGTGGCTAGAGAATTTTTTACTAGATACTACTTCTAGTATACCATATATCGATTAATCAATACAATACTCTATGTAATACGCAATTTCTTCTTCACCTTTCCGAAACCTGTTGACAAGTTCCTAAGCAGGCAGTATAATTCAATATGTCGCTTTACAAAACGTATGTCCTTTGCGTCAAGAAAAAGTGAAGGAGAGCGCATGTCCTGTTCAGTTAAAACAGGTCAGCAAGCTGAAAAACCTTGATATTATGCCGGGGTGGCGGAATTGGCAGACGCACAGGACTTAAAATCACCGAGTTAACAGAATTTGTAAAATGGCTTAACAGCGCGGTTTTTAAAGCCTCGGCATAACAAAAAACTGGACAAGTCCTGTACTCTTAGAAACAGCTGCTCTCCTTCACAGTCCTTTCGGACGGGAGGAGAGCTATTATTATGCGCTTGGATGAGGCAATGGAGTACGTCTTGTGGGTTAAGCAAGCAGATGGGTGTGCGGATTTTACGTTACGTGATTACAAGTACCATTTAAGCTCGTTTATAAGCTGGGCAGAAAAGGAGGGGATTGTTGAAGCTGAACAGGTAACGCCTGAAGTCATAAGGAAATACTTAAAGCTGGGTGAAGATCGGGGGAACGCTGTACGAACAATTAACAGTCGAATTAGGTACCTTAAAGCGTCGTTTAATATCCTGGTAGAAGAAGGGCTTCTAGAGAAAAACCCAGTGCAACCTATCAAACTGAAAAAAGAGCCTCTGGATACGGTACAGCCATTAAGCGACGAAGTAGTAGAGAAACTGTTGGCCCAGCCTGATAAAGGGACGTTTATTGGGCGGAGAAATTATGTGTGCATGTTGGTAAGTTTAGACACAGGCATACGCCCAAAGGAGCTTTTCGGGCTAAATGAGGCCGATTTTCAGGGGACCCATATAATTATCCCTCCCGATGTTGCAAAGGACCGTGAGAGGCGGTTTTTGCCCCTTGGAGAGGGCGTTGTGAGAGAGTTAAAGAAGTACTTAGCAATCAAAAACGGCTGGGGAGGAGAGATTCTCTTTCCGAACCAGGACGGAATGCGTTTAAAAACACGTAGTTGGGGCGATACTTTGAATAAGTACGCTAAAAAAGCAGGGCTGGAAGGCGTAAAAATCACGCCGTATTCGTTTAGGCACACGTTTGCGGTTAACTATTTAAGGAATGGTGGGGATGTTTTTACATTACAGAAGATTTTGGGTCATACGACTTTGGAAATGACGAGAATCTATGTGCAATTAAGTGACTTAGATGTTAAAATGTTGCATAAGGAAGCTTCTCCTGCTGAAAAATTTATTAGAGCAAAAAGGAGGCGAAGGTAGAGTGACGACTTTGGTGAGGAGTGCGAAAGGAGGAAATCGTATGTTGTATGAGTATCAGGTAAAAAGCATAGAATACTTGACAGCCAATAGAATGAGCCGCCCTGTATTGGCGCCAGGGTTTCCATATATTTCTTTCAATGCGGTTGAGACTTTACACCTTATGCAAGCAATGAAGGTGTTGCATAGGGATAGTGTAATGGAGGCCATTTTTGATAACAAGAAAAAGGATCGGACAACCAAAATTACCGCTGCCAATAAAGTGCTGAACTTGTTGGTAAACAAAGGGTATGCTAAGGTAGCTGCTGCGGATTATGCGTTAGGATACTTTTATACGCTAGACAAGAGAGGGATAGAGTATTTGAGGATGGACCCGAATGAGATGATTGAGTCGGTAGGGACTAAAGAATTAGCAATGTATTACGTACTCAATAGAGTGTTTATTTCATTAGTCAAAAAATATCGTGATGAGTATGATATATACTGGGGAGTCGAGATAGGTCGCGAGCCTGCGGACGGATACTGTCGTTTGAAGAAAGACAAAGAAGAGAAAATAATAATGGTGAAGTTGCTAAAACCAGTTAATGTAAACGATCAAGTCAAAGAAATTAAGAAGCTGGTGGAGGAAATACCGAATTCGTTGTTGTGGCTTGAGGTGGATGATGTGTTAGTAGCTTCTCCCTTTAAAGTGGATAGCTATCTTGAGATTATGAAAGATAGGGAAATCTGTGTAGACGAGGATAAAATTAAAGCATGGGTAAGATCGTC
>NZ_VSCO01000158.1:0-3777 GCF_047459465.1 Caldicoprobacter sp.
GTATAATAGAAATAGACTATAATATCAACATTAAAATTGACCATTTGCTTTAAAAATATTCTTGGGAAATAACTCAGGTTAGCACCAAAATTATGAATATGCCTTATTATTGTACAGGTAAGGAGCTTTAAAGCAGCATATTTGTAGATGACATTGGCGCTGGGATGAGGTTGCATTGAACAAAACTGTAAAAGCAATTCTAGTGGTTGCAATGGCTGTTTCAAATGTTTCCCGTGCGTTCAAGTCCCCATTCATCCGAAAGGGATGCTGAAAGAATGGTTAGGAGGGGGGATGAGGTTCAGACAATTAAGGACATTAAGCTTATTACCTCATGCTCTGGTGGAAGGCTGGTATCATCGCGACCAGGGCAATACTTCGAATCTATAATTTTCGTTTTTCAAATGACGGATAATGTGGGGCAGGGCCTGCACTGTTGCGTCTTTTTTTGGAGCGTCGTGCATCAAGATGACAAGGGTGCTCAGCCCCTTTGCGGTATCCTTGAACTTTTTAATGAGCTGCTGTGCTGATTGTTTTTTAGTGGTTTCGGCATCGCCGTTTACGCAGTTCCAATCTACATATAGATATCCGGCTTTGTTTACTGTTTCCCTGAACGGAGCCAGTTTTTGGCCAAATGAACCGCCGGGAAATCTGGTAAGCATAAATTCTTTATCTTCGCCTAAAATGGACTGCAATATCTGCTTTGTTTTAGCTAGCTCGTCGAGGTAGTTTTCGGTGCTGGCATATATGTGTTTAAAAACGTGGGAGTATGAATGATTGCCGATCCCATGCCCTTCCTGGTATATTCTTTTGACAAGCTCAGGATAACGCTCGGCATTGGAACCAATTACAAAGAAGGTGGCTTTTACCCCTTCTTGTGCGAGTATGTCGAGTATTGCGGAGGTGATGGAAGGCGTAGGGCCATCATCGAAGGTGAGATAGGCTACCTTATCTTCCCTATGCTTATAAATACCGTTTAACTCTTGCTGATACGCCGTTACATCCACCACATCGCTGTCACTTTTTTCTTCCTCCTGTTGCAGGTCACTGCTTTCATTTGCATTCTGCATCCCATTTGTTGGTAGTTGGCCTTGTGCCTCTCCTTCGCTTTCCATATCTTTTGTGTTTTCAGATATATCCGTACTTTTATCGGTGCCTTCTGCTGGGGCCACCGGAACGTCATTTCGGTTTGATCCTTCGATATTGGTGTTACTAGGTATTTCCATGTTGTTGTCGACGTTGTGCTCGTTTTTGTGGGAGATAGGTATAACGATTGTATTGCTATCATTAAGAGCAGGCTCTGAATTTTGAGCCAAATCTTGAGAAGGATTTGTACATAGAGGTTGGGGTTGTTGCTTGGTTAAAAAGGATTCGGTGGCGATGGCGGTGACTGGATAACCAAACAGAAAAGAAAAATTCAGCATCGACAGGATACACAAAAGCTTGATGGTTGTAAAAAAATATCTTTTGGCGCAGCTTTCCTTCACATTGATTGCCCCCTTTACAACTGGTACCAAAACTATACATATTCATTATACCTTTAAGAAAAAACATTTTGTGTCATTTTTTTAAAATTTAACAATATTTAAAATAGATGTAATAGTTGTAATAAAAATGTCATAAAATGAGATGCAACGTATATAAATGTTGCTTTTTGATTTATTTAATCTGCCTGATGTTATTATGGTATAATAAAGGAAATCAAAAGACTCACAATATAAACTTGAGACTCACAATATAAACTTGGTAAAAAATATAGTACTGGAGAAAATATGCGATGGAGGTTGATTTATGCTACAGATAAGTTACCTAGTTTCGGGAGGAATAATTACAAACTACAAATGCTCTTCTAGGTGCAGGCACTGCTGTTATTCCAGTTCACCACAATGGCCCAACGATTACATGACGCCTTCCATGGCTGACGAGATATTCCGCATATTGAAGGGCTTGGGCTGTAGGTCGGTTCATATAGGCGGAGGGGAACCCCTACTTAGGCCTGACAAAATTCTGGCAGTACTTGAGGCTGCCAAGAAAAACGGGGTCCATATAGAATATATCGAGACCAATGCGTCATGGTACAAGGATGAAGCGTCGACCCATGCCATCCTTAAGGACCTTAAGAGATGCGGCGTGCATACGTTGCTTATATCCATAGATCCCTATCACAATGAGTATATTCCTTTTTGGAAGGTAAAAGCGCTCATGGCTGCGTGTTCAAAGGCAGGGATAGAGGTATTCCCCTGGCTTATGGATTTTTGGCCCGATATAGAGGCAATGGATGATAGCAAGCCCCACTCCCTTGATGAGTACGTCCAGCTCTTTGGCCGGGATTATCTTTTGCAGTTAGCTAAGAGATACGGCCTTAATTTAAAAGGGCGTGCATTGAAGACCTATAGACCCATGATGAAAAAGCAGCCTTTTGAGCAAGTATTAAGACAATCCAGGCCATGCAGGCTGCTTTCTGGTGTATATCACTTTCACGTTGACCTGTACGGCAACTTCGTACCGCAATCTTGCCCGGGGCTTTCGATTCCTCTTAAGGAGCTGGTAAGGGGGGCTGACCCTGGCAGGTATCGCGTATTTCACGCTTTGGAGACTGAGGGCGTAAAAGGCCTTGTCGAACTGGCCATGAAGGAGTATGGGTTCGAACCTCAAGCCGAATATGCAGGAGATTGCGACCTTTGCTATGATATAAGGAACTATTTGGTGCTGGAACGGGGTCTTGACCTTCCCGACCTTAAACCGGAGGGACATTACAAGTATGTGTGAGGTGTCTTTTATTGTTCACTGGTCTTCCAAATGTGAAGGAAATGCCAATCCACAATATGATGTGAATAAAAATAAGACCGACGGTTGGCGGCTCTTTTTTGCCGTGCACTAAAATTTAGGTCTTGCCCTCTCTTTGTATGTCTCAGGACTTCTACTATCTCTACGTAATGTTCGCAGTGGAACAATTTAAACATAGTCGTACTTGTGGCTTTCTGCTATATTTGATAATTTGAAAGGCAAGAAGGTGATACTATGGGTGAAGCAGAGAGGGGCATAACTATTAAACTTGCAAGTAAAGATACTAAGAATGGGAAGATACCTGTGAGCATATTCGTAAAAACGGTTAATAGTATCCAAAAAACTATGTATGCTTTAGGCACTGTTCGATTAAAAGGAGAACCTGCTTCGCCTGGGAGGAAGCCTTCGATAATTGAAAAAGAATGTGAGTTATTTCTTCTAAAAGCAGAGCCTGGAAGTTTGTTGGCTCAGTTAGCACTACCCGACAAAGAACCTGACCTTGCAGTTGGAGTACCAAGTTTTGGTGAATGTGTTTTGCAAGATTTTGAAAAAATTTTGAATAGTTTTTCTGAAAAAAACCAGAGGTTTTTAAGAGTATAGTACCAGATGCAAAATGTAGAAAACAAATTTATAATAACCTTGTTTCTTTATTACCGTCTGAAAAAGATGATTATGAATTCTACTTTTCGTTTGATAAGAGTAAACCAATAAAAAAGGCATATAGACCATCTGGTGAAGATGCAGTGAAGTACATTGACGATGTAGAGGATGATATTGAAAACTCTGACGACTTGTAAAAATTAATAATTGTTGCGTGGGGTGTTGTAGATAAAGATACGGGCGAATTAAGAGAGATTAAGCAAATTATTGAATATGATATAGTGGATGATCTAAGGCCGTATAGGGCTAGTGAAATAAGTTATGGGAACAGAAAGTTGTTATTATCACATGAAATTGCTTGTCCAATTGGTAAAGAAGAGGGATATTATATTG
>NZ_VSCO01000159.1:0-3758 GCF_047459465.1 Caldicoprobacter sp.
TGGAGATGGAACCTGCGCTACGATTGAAAGAAAGCGATCATGAGAAAGGTGGTATATAATGAGCCTTAGCAATACGCCGCGTTCGGAACGCCTGCACATTGCCATATTTGGAAGGAGAAATGCCGGAAAGTCCAGCCTTATAAACGCCCTGACCGGCCAGGATATCGCTCTTGTGTCGCCGGTAAAGGGTACCACCACTGATCCGGTATATAAGGCCATGGAGCTATTACCTTTGGGGCCTGTGGTATTGATCGATACGGCAGGCCTGGATGATGAGGGTGAGCTGGGGGAGCTTCGAAGAAAGAGGACGCTGGAGGTTTTGAACAAGACCGATGTGGCTATTTTGGTAGTGGATGGGAGCGCAGGTATAGGTGAGTTTGAAGAATATATGGTGGGCATGCTTAAAAAGCAGGGCATGCCTATCGTAGGGGTTATCAATAAGGCTGACCAATCCACGATCCCTGCCGAAGTCATAGCAGCGTACGGTAAAAGATGGGGAATTCCCATTGTAGAGGTGTCTTCCGCTACCGGGAGGGGGATAGAGGAGTTAAAGGAGGCCATTATTAAAGCCGCGCAGGTAGAGGAGAACCAGGATTGTATAGTGAGGGATTTGATCTCTCCCGGAGATTTTGTGGTACTGGTGGTACCCATCGATAAATCGGCGCCCAAGGGCAGGCTCATTCTTCCCCAGCAGCAGACCATAAGGGACATTCTGGACGGTAAGGCAATGGCCGTTGTGACCCAGGAGGACAGGCTTAGAGCTACGCTGGACGGCCTGAAAGTCAAACCGCGGCTGGTCATCACCGATTCCCAGGTGTTTCATAAGGTTGCGGCCGATACGCCCCCGGATATACCCCTTACTTCGTTTTCCATCCTTTTTGCGCGGTACAAGGGCGATTTGAGGGAACTGGTGAGGGGTGCCAGGGCTGTTGATCAACTCAAGGACGGAGATAGGGTCCTTATAGCCGAAGCCTGTACCCACCACCGGCAGGACGACGATATAGCCAGGGTCAAGATCCCCCGCTGGCTTTTGCAAAAGACAGGCAGGAATTTGAAACTCGATTTTGCAAGCGGGATGGATTTCCCGGATAATCTGAACGAGTATTCCCTGGTCATCCACTGCGGCGGCTGCATGCTCAACAGGAAGGAGATGCGGAACCGAATAAGGCGGGTTGTGGATGCCGGGGTACCGATCGTCAACTACGGCGTTTTTATAGCCTATGTTCAGGGGATTTTGGATCGGGCATTGCAGCCGTTTAAAGGGCAAATATAATTTTAAACACTTGAGCTATTATGGGCTATAGAGCTGGCAATAATGGCACGGAGGATTTAAAGCTAGGAACCTTTTGCCAGCTTGAAAATACAAAATTTTGCTTAATGGTCAAGTTTAACAAAAATTATAAATTTCAGAAGGGGATGATTGGTCATGTTGACGGCTGAAAAGGCCGATTTTATAAAGGACGATGTAATATTTGAGGCACTGGAGAAGGGGAAAAACAGGACGAGGGAAGAAGTCGAGGCCATTATAGAGAAAGGCAGGCAGGCCAAGGGCTTAACCCTGGAGGAGACAGCCGCCCTCCTTCAAATCGATGACCCAGAACTTAACGAGAAACTCTTTGAAGCCGCACGTCAGGTAAAGGATGCCATATACGGCACCCGTATAGTGCTGTTCGCGCCGCTGTATGTGTCCAACTATTGCGTAAACAGGTGCAGGTACTGTGGGTATAAATGCACCAATAAAATTCCGAGAAGGAAGCTTACCGATGAGGAAGTGCGCAGGGAAGTGGAGATAATCGAAAGCCTAGGGCACAAGAGGATTGCCCTGGAGGCTGGCGAAGATGACAAAAACTGCCCCATCGAGTATATAACCCATGTGATGGACGTGATATACAGCACAAAGATTAAAAACGGGAGCATCAGGCGTATTAACGTCAACATAGCCGCAACCAGCGTGGAAAACTACAGAAAGCTGAAAGCTGCCGGGATTGGGACTTACGTGCTGTTCCAGGAGACCTATCACCGCGAAAGCTATAGCAAATACCATCCCTCGGGCCCCAAGAGCGACTACGACTACCACACCACCGCCATGGACAGGGCGATGGAAGCAGGCATAGACGATGTAGGCCTGGGCGTGCTGTTTGGCCTTTATGATTACAGGTACGAGGTTCTCGGGCTTTTGCTCCATGCGCAGCATCTGGAGGAGAAGTTCGGGGTGGGACCGCACACCATTTCGGTGCCAAGGCTCAGGCCGGCCGTGGGCGTTTCTCTGGACGAATATCCCTATTTGGTATCCGACCACGATTTTAAGCGGATAGTGGCCATACTGCGTTTGGCTGTGCCGTATACGGGCATCATTCTCTCGACGCGTGAAGCGCCCGGATTCAGGGAAGAGGTTATCAATCTCGGAGTTTCGCAGATCAGCGCTGGGTCCTGCACTGATGTGGGGGGGTATATGCTCCATGAGCAGGGTGACAATCAGCCTCAGTTTGAGCTGGCCGACCATCGTTCACCCCTTGAGGTCTTAAAGAGCCTGTGCAGGCAGGGTTATCTGCCCAGCTACTGTACCGCCTGCTATCGGGCAGGCAGAACAGGAGAGAGGTTTATGGCCTTTGCCAAAAGCGGGCAGATCCACAACCTATGCTATCCCAATGCCATACTGACATTCAAGGAATATTTAGAGGACTACGCCGATGATGAATTGAAGGCTTTAGGCAACCAGGTAATCGAGAGAAATCTTGCAAAAATCCCCAATCCTGTTATGCGCGATAAGACCATAGAAAGGCTGAGAAGAATTGAAAATGGCGAAAGGGATTTGTTCTTCTAATCCTTTTGCCGGCACAAGACGTGAAATTTTGTGTTTGTTTTAAAACAGATATTTGGAAATAAAAAGCGCAGAGGAGGTATCCGGTGAACAGCTTGGATTTACTGCTTGATAAGCTTTACAATACCAATGAGCTATCCAGGGATGAGCTCATTTATGTGCTGGAAAATTTGGACGAAGAGCATACTCAGAAGCTGTTTGATTATGCCAGAAGGACCAGGGATCGGTATTACGGCAACAAGGTTTATATGCGCGGACTCATTGAATTTTCAAACATATGCCGAATGAACTGCTTATACTGCGGTATACGTGCGGGCAATTCAAAGGCCGAAAGATACCGCTTGAGTGAAGAGGAAATATTTGAATGCTGCAGGGAAGGGTATGCTCTAGGGTACAGGACTTTTGTGCTTCAAAGCGGAGAGGACCCGTGGTATACGGCGGATAGAGTTGTGAGCATAATTGCCCGCATAAAAAAATCCTTTCCCGATGCGGCCATCACTTTATCCATAGGCGAAAGGGATGACGATGAATACCGCGCTTTTTTTGAGGCGGGGGCAGAGCGATACCTGCTTCGCCACGAGACGGCGTCCAAAAGCCTGTATGAAAGGCTTCATCCCGGGGCAAGCTTCGATAACCGCAGAAGGTGTCTATGGGTGCTCAAGGAGATAGGATATCAGGTGGGAGCCGGCTTTATTGTGGGTTTGCCCGGCCAGACCAAGCAAGATCTGGTGGAGGATTTGCTGTTTCTCAAACAGCTCAACCCCCATATGATAGGTATCGGGCCTTTTATTCCCCATAAAGAGACGCCGCTTGGAAAGGAAAAAGCAGGCACCGTGGAGGATACGCTGGTCATGGTGGCGCTGGCGCGCCTTTTGGTGCCCGATTGCCTGCTTCCGGCTACAACCGCCATGGGGACTCTGCATCCCAGGGGAAGGGA
>NZ_VSCO01000160.1:0-3754 GCF_047459465.1 Caldicoprobacter sp.
AAATGGAGGTAGGAAAATGCGTGTTTTAGTTTTTTGCGATGATTACTGGCATCCCGCAAACGTGGTAAAAAGCGGGCTTGCCCCCCTTGCAGATGATGGTTTTGAATTCACGTATATAGAAGATATGGCTAATTGGAGGCCCGATGTTCTTAAAGAGTTTCGGGTGGCAATACTTGCAAAATCAAACAACTTTTCGTCGACAGATACGAGGGAATGGGCAACCGAGGAAGCACAGAGTGTTTTTGAAAGCTTTGTACGAAACGGCGGCGGCCTTCTGGCAGTGCATTCTGGTACGGCGGGTTATAGGGAAGCACACATAATTCGTAGCATATTGGGCGGTGTGTTTACACACCATCCCGAGCAGTGCGATGTGACGGTAGAAACCGTAGGCAGGCACATAATTACCGATGGCTTTGAGCCTTTTACCTTAAAGGATGAGCACTATTTTATGGAGATTATTGATGATGATCTGTGTGTGTTTTTAACATCAAAGTCTCAACACGGAGAGCAACCTGCCGGCTGGGTACATACCTATGGAAAAGGGAAGGTATGCGTCTTGACGCCGGGTCATAACGTAGAGGTATGGCTCCATCCCAGCTTTCAGTTATTGCTTAAGAATTCCCTCAATTGGCTGGCCAAGGATTAAATATGGGGAACGAATAACTTTTAACAGGTTAAGGCCGGAGGGCTATACCTTCAGGCTATACCACCCCGGATGGATGCGTACCTACATGTCGGGAGAGAAAAATTATGAGGCCGATATGGAACCTGAAGAAGCGGCGGTATACGCTTTGCAATATTTTTTGAGCGGTACTCCGTACGCGAAAAGGGACATAGATGTGGATGAGGATGATTTGGCATTGGTGGATTATAAGTTGAATAAATGGCCGTGGTGATATCTGTAAAGTTGACAATTGAACGTTTTTATGAGTATAATTGAAATGTAAACCTGTGATAAATAAAAACAATTGTAACAAAGTTGTTGTTAAAAATAGCGGGATTTTGGTACAATGAGTGTGAGGAAGTGATAGGGGTTGAATGCTCAAAGGCGAGAGATCATAAACGCGTATATCCAAAACAAAGGTGAAGTCAAGCTCAAAGAGCTGGAGAAGCTGTTTCCCGAAGTGTCCACTATGACATTGCGGCGTGACCTTAATTACCTGGAATCCAAGGGCCAGATCATTCGTGTGCGCGGAGGGGCAAAGTCCATCAGCCTGTTCTCCAATTTAAAGGAAGACATGTACAATTTAAGGGCCATGGAGAATGTGGAAGCCAAGATGAAGATTGCAAGAAAGGCATTGGCCTTTGTGGAACGGGGGCGTTCGTATTTCATAGACTCGGGCACTACTACCATGTGCTTGGCCAAGGTGTTGCCTGATGAGGACCTCTCTATACTCACAAGTGGCCCTAACATCGCTTTGGAGATCATCAAGAACAACAATCCTTCGGTGACTTTGGTGGGAGGGCAGCTCAGCCGCAACAACTTATCAACTTCAGGTGCCAATTCCCTGAATTTCATAAAGGATATAAACGTGGATATAGCTTTTATGGCCGCTTCCGGTTTTTCGCTCGAATACGGCTTTACTTGTGGAGATTACAATGAATGCGAGCTCAAAAAGGCCATCATCAGAAAGGCGCGGAAGGTAATACTCCTGATGGACGTAAGCAAGATCGACAAGAATATGCCCTTTACCTTTGCCTTTTTGAAGGACATCGACGTTCTGATATGTGATAAACCTTTACCTGAAAATATAATGCAAGCTGCTGAACAGTATGGCGTTGAGATAAGATGATTCAAGAGGGTTGCTCTAATACCGCCCGCTGGGAAGGGGCAACTGAAAAAGGCGGATTATAAATGCCCAGCCGTTCAAAGCGGGTATTTCCCGGTTTGAATGAAAAAGGAGAAGATGTATGAAGACCAAAGCCGTACGCCTTTATGGTAAAAATGACTTGAGGTTGGAGGAATTTGAGCTGCCACCTATAAAGGACGATGAAATACTGGCACAGGTGATATCGGATAGCATATGCATGTCTTCATATAAGGCTGCCATTCAAGGGAAAGACCATAAGAGGGTTCCCGATGATGTGGAAACAAATCCGGTCATCATAGGCCATGAATTTTGCGGCATCATCCTGGAAGTGGGGAAAAAGTGGCAGCACAAGTTTAAGCCCGGCCAGAAATTTACCATACAGCCGGCGCTAAATTATAAGGGAAGCCTGGCGGCGCCCGGGTATTCCTACAGGTATATAGGAGGAGATGCGACCTATATCATCATCCCCAACGAGGTCATGGAGATGAATTGCCTGCTGGAATACAACGGCGAAGCCTATTTTTACGGCTCGCTGGCTGAACCCATGTCGTGTATCATTGGCGCATTTCATGCAAGCTACCATACAGTGCCCGGCAAATACGTGCACAACATGGGCATCGTAGAAGGCGGCAATATGGCCATATTGGCTGGAGCAGGCCCCATGGGCCTGGGAGCCATAGATTATGCCATACACAATGATAGAAAGCCGAGGCTATTGGTGGTAACCGATATCGATCAGGCAAGGCTTAAAAGGGCCAGCGAGATCATCACGGTGGAAGAAGCGGCTCGCAACGGCGTTACGCTGATATATGTCAATACCTCCGGGATGGATAATGTGGCGGAATACCTCATATCCTTGACCGATGGTAAAGGATATGATGATGTATTCGTATTTGCGCCGGTTAGATCGGTGGTTGAGATAGGTGATGCTATACTGGCACGGGACGGTTGCTTGAACTTCTTCGCAGGGCCTACCGATCCAAACTTCTCGGCTCAAATCAACTTTTACAACGTCCACTACGCATCCACCCACGTGGTAGGCACCAGCGGTGGCAATACCGATGACATGATAGAAGCCCTGCAGATGATGGAGAAGGGGCTCATAAATCCGGCGGCCATGATAACACATATTGGGGGATTGAACAGCGTAGTGGATACCACCTTGAATCTGCCCAAAATCCCTGGAGGCAAAAAGCTCATATATACCAACATCGAACTCGAGTTGACTGCTATAGCCGATTTCAAGGAAAAGGGTAAATCTGATCCGCTATTTGCAGAGCTAGCCAGGATAGTGGAGAAAAACAATGGCCTGTGGTGCGTGGAGGCAGAAAAATATCTGTTAGCTCATGCTAAGCCCATAAGCTGATGTGCACCGGCTGATAACCATTGAGTAATGCGAGTTTCCATCTTCGCTTGTGTAGTTGAGCTATTAACCCTGTTGGAATAGGCAATAATTACAGATGTAGTAGAAATTAATAAAAAGGAGATATTGCCCCCTCCTAGAAGGCAATATCTCCTTTTTTCATTATCTCCCGTTTTATCTCATTTCTTGCCCGCCGGTTACATTTATGGCCTGGCCTGTCATATAGCTGGACTCATCTGAAGCCAGAAATACCAGCACGTTGGTCACATCGTCGTATGTACACGGCCTTCCCAGCGGTACCTGGCTTAGGTATTTTTGCCTTATTTCCTCTTTGGTAAGTCCCTGGTTGCGCGCATATTGCTCATACAGGCTGTTAACCCATAGCGGTGAATCCAGCAGGTTACCGGGGCATATGGCATTAACCCTTATGTTATACTGTGCCAACTCGAGGGCAAGGCTTTGGGTAAGGCCGATGCCACCAAACTTGCTTGCAGCGTAAGCGGAATTCTTGTAAGATCCTTTTTTGCCCGACTTGCTGTTTATCTGAATGATATTGCCCTTTCTCTGTTTTATCATGATG
>NZ_VSCO01000161.1:0-3746 GCF_047459465.1 Caldicoprobacter sp.
GTCTAGGCTTTCGCTTAAAAATATGTCTCCAAATGGTGTATGGCCATTATCGCTTGGCCTTGACAACATCACAAAATTATCGCTGATTTTTCTTGGAAATAGAACCCCTTTTCTGTTAAAAGGCAGGAACGGTTTTCCCAATCTAATGAATTTTTTATAAAAATCGGTACACCAGACCATGTAATATTTATTTTTTCCTTTTCAAATTCCCAATTGATCCCATCCTTGCTGTAACTGAGGTATAAATGACAGATTCCATCGGTTTGTTCACCACAAAATACCCCTATAAAACAAAATACCCCTATAAATTCTTCATTATAGGGCACCACCGCACTATTGAAGATCCTCGCAGCTCCAGGCAATGGATTCCTTCTGGCAAACCTTTACTGTTTAGTTTGATGCTTATGGCCTACCCTCCCAAACGCGTAAGCACCTATAAGAGCAACAGCTACTATTATAATAGTGCCCGCTATCATATACCCGGTAATGCCCTTGGTGTGGCTGCTGGACGGCTCGCTTGGTTGCTTGGTTCCCTGCTCCTGGTTTGGGGTATCCATTCCCTCATCTCCGTTGTCACCTGTATCATCAACCGGCTGATCGTTTTGCGGTGAATCAGGCATTTCCTGCGAAGAAATACCTCTTACCTTATTGCCATTCTTCACCAGCGTGTATTCTATCTTTTCACCGCTCCAGAAGTGGACCTTGAGGAGTATCTCCCCATCCTCCAGCCCGCGCAGGAAATCGGACGATAGCTCTATCCTGTAGGTGGAAGGTTTAAAATCGACGTAATATTGCTTAAAGGACGTCCAATCGTTTGGTGGCGTATTTCTCCCGTTCTTTTTATAGACCGCTTCCAGAGCCTTAAGCTGCGCGCCATTATATGTGACAGGGATAAAGAAATTATCTACACGTTCCTCAATCATATCCCTCAGAATGGGGGTATCGTAATATATCACGTTAAGCTTCCACTCGGCTCCAGCTGAAAACCTGCAACTTAAGACTGCCTTAACCCCAAATTCGCCGCTTATAACCTGGCGCAGAAAGTCAGCCTTGATGATTAGCTTATCGTCGGAGAGGTCATAGTCCTTACCTTTGACCAGAGTATCCTCCCCATACTTAACCTCAACGAGTTCGTTCCCGTTTAGATTTAGCCTCACCTCTACATCCTCAATGGGCGAATTCTTCTTGATATAAATGGAATCGGTCTGCCCGGTGGACGAGCGGGCTTTGACGCTGTTTATTATCACCTCATAAAGTTGGGGGTCACTCCACTTAAAATTGACTCTGTCAAAATGCTGCCCGTTATCCCACCACATGAGTGGCAGCTTCTTTTCCTTTGCATAATAGGTGATGAATTCAAAATATTTTATCTTTTCGCCCTGTTGAATGGTGTCCAGCGATGTATCAAAGCCCAGCAAGCCGAATTCTCCTATTATGACCGGGATTCCGTTAGCAACAAAGGTATCGTATATCCTATTAAAGGTGTTGATTATGTCATTTTTTGTGGTCTCATCAAAAGTGGTAACACCAGCTATGTTGACGCTAAATGGCCAGTAGCCGTAATAATGGACGGTGGCTATGAGGTTTTTGTCGTTTAGCTCGACGATGGTGTTGTACAATTCCTTTAGGCGATTGGGCGATGCAGAACAGGTAAGGGTGGGTAACAATAAATACCTCGTGGTATTATTGCCGCCTGAACCGCGCACTATTTGGTAAAAAGTCGTATTGAGCACGCGCAGCATCTCAAAATATTCAGGTTTATCCTCGTTCCAGTCATCCGAGAATCGCGGTTCATTGATGCTCTCGAACATCAGCCTGTCAGGTGGGTAATCCTTAAAGGAAGCAGAAATCTGTTTCCACGCAGCTTTGAACCTTTTTAACACCTCATCGTAGTCGGTCTTCATATTGAAAACCCAGCTGGAATCGTGATGCATGTTAATGATGACGTAAAACCCGGTTTCCAGTGCCCAGTCAACCACTTCATGGATGCGTTGCAAAAAAACCTCATCTATCTTATAGTCGGGTGCATCCCCCATCCTATGTCTCCAAGTTATGGGTATCCGGATGCTCTTAAATCCATGCTTGGCTATTTCCTGGATCAGTTCCTTAGTGGTAACAGGGTTGCCCCATGAAGTCTCGTCACCAGTAGCATCAAATGTATTACCCAGATTCCATCCGATATGAATTGCCTCAAAGATCCTTTGTGGCATATCCTCTCCCCCTCCAAACTGCGCCAGGGTCGGCACAGGATAAAAAATTATACAGGCTAACAATAGAATAGACGTCAGTATGGACATAAATCTCAAGAACACTGCAAACACCTCGAATGCATTTAAATTATTGGCCATAACTTCTCAGATCCGGCAATTCGTCCAGTGTGAGGACCTTCTCATGATTATAGACCTTTTCAAACATGTACCTCTCGGTGTACTTTTCGGACAGGCCATAACCCGACCACACAAAGTCCCCGTTCCATGTGCAGAAATGGGACCACACCGCCCCATCCCTGAAGGCGAGGTCCGGATCAAACAAATATCCATTTTCGGTGAGGGCAATTATTCTTTTACCCGTAGGCCATTTAGCCATTTCAAAGAATTTGGAGGTGTGCGGGCTATACACCCTTTCCCCCGGATATATATCCATGCCTATGATATCCACATACTTGTCTCCTGGATACCAAGCTGGATGCTGACCATTCCATACCCATATCAAATTGTGGATACCGTGTACCTTTGTAAGTCTATCAAATAGCAGCCGATACAGCTTTATGTAAGCATCGGGACCGGAAGCTCCCCACCAAAACCAGCCACCGCTGGCTTCATGCAGGGGGCGCCATAAGATGGGTACATCAGCTTCCTGTAGCCGTTTCAGCTGTTTGGCAATCTCATCAATATCCCTCAACAACAGCTCATAACCTTGTGGGTCTTTACCATTCATGATAGCCTCTAAATTAATGTTGGTAGCCCTGGTATAAAATCCACTCCACCAGGGATTTTCTGACGTGTCATACAGATAAGGTTCAGGAGCATTCCAGTGCCAACAAAATGTTACAATGCCACCCAATTTATCAAACTCGATTGCGTATTCAACCGCTTTGCTCTTTGTACCATGTGCCACTCTCGAAGGCGTATAATCTATAAGGTCAAGGCCGAGTATGGCAGGATATTTCCCTGTAATAGAATATATCACTTTAAATTCAGGACCGTTTATCCCTTTATCCGAATACTGACCTGAAATTATGTATTCCCCATACATATCAACTAAAAATTGCATCAACTTTTTCGCCCTATCGGTGGCATAAGGGTCAACCAACTGAGCTGACACTTTATAGATGTCTTCATCAATTGAAGAAGAAGCAGTTATTTTTAATGCATCCAATCGAATCCAACCCCAGCTTTTAGTCATCTTTATTTCATTTTCTCCTGCTTTTAAATATACTCTTTTCAGGATAGAATCTTGAAAATTAGTCCCTTCAACCTTTGCTACTCCTACAAATTCTCCGTTTACATATACATTGTTTTCTTTATATCCCTCATAACTTGCACTGATAAAGTTTAAATCATAAAATCCGCTTCCAGGCACAGTAACATTAAAAGTAACCGTATCTTCATCGCTTTCTATGCCGACCAGATAACCATTACCAGAAAAGCCGGGATGAGTACTTTCAACTCGCACTCTGCCGGTTGTAACCGCAACATCCTCGGCCTCAAGAAACAATTCAAAGTCCGGGTCATAGCGTCCTTCAC
>NZ_VSCO01000162.1:0-3739 GCF_047459465.1 Caldicoprobacter sp.
CCCTGCTTATCAAGGCCGTTCATAGGCTCGTCCAGTATCAACAGCTTTGGCTTTTCCATTATGGCCTGTGCAATTCCAAGCCTATGCCTCATTCCCAAAGAATATTTGCTGACGTGCTTCTTGAGGTTGGGATCAAGTCCCACGCGCACAAGCGCTTTGCGAATCTCGTCATCCGATATCTTCCGCCGTATGGATGCTAGCAGTTTAAGGTTTTTGTATCCGCTCAGGGAACCTATGAAACCTGGGTCCTCAACAATAACTCCAATTTCCTGGGCTGTACCTGGCTTTACCGGACGGCCGTCTATCAAAATGCTGCCAGAAGTTAACTGCATAAATCCGCAGATGCATTTGAAAAGGACGGTCTTCCCCGAACCGTTGCGCCCGATTATCCCGTGGATCTTGCCGGTTTCAAATTTGACCGTCACATGATTCAGCGCAACCGTTTCTTTGAATTTTTTCACGGCATCCAAAACTTCTACCATATACTCCGCCATTTTATTACCTCCGTTTCTGTATGTTTAGATCCTTTCTGCAAAACACCTTTATCGAAACTATGCTCATAAACAGGATGGCCACCAGCAATGAAATCACTGCATAAGATGGCGAAACCAACTCACCCATTCCACCCCATTCACCTATTCCACTCCAGTCCAAAGAGTACATGGTGCACCAGCTGATGGGCGACAAGTAGCGTACCCAATATCCTCCCAGCGTCAGCGGACCAAGGTAGGCCGTAAAAAATGAGATGCACAGAAACGCACCTGCCATCACCAGGCCGCCCATCCTCCCTATCACCACATTGCCGCAGAATATGAGTACACCTATGAATACCGATGTCAGCCAGAAGAGCCCAAAGCTGATGAGCGTCGCTTCAATCGGCGAAAACATAGTTATGATCAGGGGGTCGACAAAGATTGTCAATTTGATGCCGTAATCATTCGCAATGCTCGGGTTTGCGGCAATTGTCCTTAAAACCTTCCCCCAGTCAGTGTCCCACTGCACGTTGGGTATCAGTACCACAACCGACACTATTAAAAAGAACACCGTATACACAAAAGCCGCCAGTACGATATACAGAAGTTGGCCTATCACCCAGTTGCGCCGACCGGTGCGGATAATAAGAAAGGGCGTATGGCTGTCCGCAAACGGCGCATCGCAGAAAAACAGCATTATAAAGCAGCAATAAACCGCTATCATAGCCGATGTTGTAATCAAATTTGGAAAAACCCACGGTGTAACGGCAATGCCCACAGCGGCCGATAGCTCCGATAGCCCCGCCGAGTGCCACGCCAGAAAACCGATTGTTACAGCGGCAAGGGTGTAAATACGGGGATTTACCGTCCACTTGCGGAAATTCACCAGCGCACACAGCAGTATTGTTTTCAGGTCAGTCACGAAATACCCTCCTTCTTATACGCCTTACGGCGCCATATCCCATCAGCAAACATAAGACTGCGACAACACCAAGTTTCAACAGCAGCGTTTTTTGAGGAGTGCCTATACCATATACCCATCCCACAATTGTGCCTACTTTAAGGTATTGCGGGATATTCAGCGTCGCAGTAAAACGATGAGCCACAAAATACAACACCAGTGGACCGGCCACCGCTGCATATTTATTTGGGATATATGTAGATATCCACACTGCCGCCACGGCAAACAGCACCGAAGAAAGGGAGATATGCGCAATATAGTAGCACAGGTATTGCACCGGCTTCCCTGCATCCAGTAGAACCGAATAAGCATCACCGGTAGAGACCTTCGTGAATAGAGGAAACCTGGTTAATGCAATCAGCACAAAAAGAATGATACCTACGGCTGTAGTCAAAAAGCCGGACAATGCGCTCACCAATACCTTGGACACCGCGTAGTTCCATATCCCTGTGCGTATCATCCAGAACGCAGTAGCGCGCTCTTCCCATTCGGTGGCAAAAGTAGTAGCAAAGGGAAACAGAGGCAATATGCCCACAATCAGCATCAGGTTTTCACTTCCGCTGCTCAGCCCGCAGAGATATATCACGTCATGAGCATTGCTCAGCAGGCCCAAACCCGTCAAGAACATGACCAACGTAACGCCGCAGGCGCTGAGAAGAAAACGCGGAGAAAATACTGCCCGGCGTACATTGACGGCCAAAAGGGAAAAAAACAGTTTCACAGTCCATCACCCCGCTAAAAGCAGCCCAATCAGGAGCTGAGCTTCTCGCCAGTTATGGCGTCTACTACGTAATATTCATAGGAATATACGGGGGTCACCCTGCCGTCCGCCGGACTCGACCATTTATTCGCTTTGGCAATGCAAAAGACCCACGCGGGAATAAGTTGATAGCCATCTGCCGAAGGAATTCCCACATAGTACAGTTCCATTGATTCCACAATTGTTTCACTTGCCAGCAAAATCTCCGAGTAATCGTCTATCACTACCTGCAAAGCCTTTGCAGCGCTGACGAGCGGTTTATCCTCTCTGCTCTCCACAATCTTGTATAGGCCATGAGCACGTATATCCCTCACACCATTCCTATCATAACACACACTTATACTAGTGCATGGCATAGGGTTTCCAGCAGCAATCCTAATGGCCGAATCAGAATCCCCTGCAGCCGAATTTGCTAATCTCCCGCCTTGCCATATAACATTTATCACAGGAATATCGTCTATCACCTGCCGGAAGAAGAACACATAACACTCGTCATCCTTGGTTAAGGTTATTTCTTCTTTATCGCCGCCAAAGTGGCTCCATGACTCAAGGTAAAGCTCATAGTGTTCCAGCATGGTTTCCAAATCCATCGAATAGGCTTCCGCAACCTCAAGCTCGGGAAATCCCAAGGTATCGCACAAAAGCTTCTTCACTTCTGCCAAGGCATCTTTGTAGCTCATAAAAGAAAGGTCTGCAAAGGATGCATAATCACTTTTCAGGTTATAACCCCATTCCTGTGCAATGCTATCTGGCGGCCCCGGTTCATTCGATATCAACTTCGACAGCTTGGCGCTCAGCGACTCCCCATTTACATCCATTGAATAAGTAAGACCGCCTACAACTCCGGAATCAACCCCAAAGCTTTTGCCTCCGTCATAAACGGTGAGATATTCCTTCAATTCATTATCGCCAGTCTCAAACCACGGTCCTTGAGCATACACTTTAGTCGATACGATTTCTCTCTTCAACAGTTTTTTAGCGACTTCGTCAGCATCAAACTCCAGGGACACCGCTTTATATACTTTGGCAGAATCCACAGATTTGACTTCTGATGCATCAAACCCAATGAAAAAATTATCCGGCAAATCCACAACCAGTTCATCAAGCCGTCCTTCATTCACCTGCTGTTTTCCGCAGGCCGAAGCTGATATCAATGACGCAAGGCAAATGAGCAGTACAAGGATTTTCTTAAACGCAATAATTTTCTTCATTGCCATCCTCCTATCTTTATTTATCAATAGCCTAGTGTAAAACCCTAAGCCTTTTGTAAAACTCTAAAATTAAATAAGTAATAGCAAATTTTTTACTTCTCATCCTTCAACGCATACGTCTTACCGTTGAAAGTGAGAGTGGCTACCCGGTTCAGATCAAGCTTCCATTTTCCGTTTTTGATTTCAAATCAAACAGCTTAATGTCAGTATGTGTTTCATTGACATATGCCTCTTTATATCAATGAAATAACCGTGATATTATTCTATCACAATAGAATATTTACAGCGTCATTCTATCACAATAGAATAGAGTTGTCAATAGATGATTTGATTT
>NZ_VSCO01000024.1:0-16723 GCF_047459465.1 Caldicoprobacter sp.
TCATCTTAAAGGCATGCATTTCACAAAACTTAATTCGATTCCTCCGTCCAAAAGCCAGCCCTTTTCATCCTGTCGTTGAGGCCCACCGAGTGAATATGGCATATGGATACAGCCAGGGCATCAGCGGCATCATCCGGCCTGGGTATAGATGGCAGGTTGAGCAGTATGCGCACCATCTGCTGTACCTGCTGCTTGGTGGCCCTGCCGTAGCCGGCCACCGCCTGTTTGACCTGCAGCGGAGTATACTCATACACCTCAAGCCCCTTAAGGGCAGCGGCCAATACGGCTACCCCTCTTGCATGGCCTATGGCAAGGGCTGTCTTGACGTTTTTGTTGAAAAACAGCTCCTCCACGGCTACAGCTTGAGGGGCATAGCGATCTATGAGCTGACATACCGCATCAAAAATGGCTACCAGCCGATGGGGCGTGTCCATATCGGAGGGCGTGTTGATAACTCCATAATCTATGACCTTCAAGGAATGTCCATCCTCCTTGACCAGCCCGTAGCCCAAGATGGCCATCCCCGGATCTATTCCCAGTACCAGCATAAACCCACTCCAAAATGTATTTATAGCGTACCATTGCCCCGCTTTATCAAAGGCGCTATAGTAATATTATGACTTTTTGAGCGCTGTGTCAACCACAACCGACCGGTTGGCAAACTCTCGTTGTATAAACTATAAATTAAAAAATAAAAATTCAAATGGCTCTGAAAATATACATCAACGAGTTGTTGTATGATAGTAGTTGTATAAATATTCGAATTGGTGTATAATTATTGAAAACAGACAAACGGAGGTTGAATCACATGGCTGAAAAGCAAAAAGTAGTACTGGCCTACTCAGGAGGGCTGGATACATCCATAATAATTCCGTGGCTCAAAGAGAATTTTGATTACGAAGTAATAGCCATGGTAGGGGATGTAGGACAGGGTGAAGAGCTGGAACCCTTAAAGGAAAAGGCCATCAAGAGCGGCGCCAGTAAGGTCTATATAGAGGACCTAAAAAAGGAATTCGTGGAAGACTTCATATTCCCCACCTTGAAAGCAGGGGCAATATATGAAGGCAAGTACCTGCTGGGCACATCTTTTGCACGGCCGCTCATCGCCAAGCGCCTGGTAGAGATAGCTGAAAAGGAGGGCGCTGTGGCGGTAGCCCATGGGGCCACCGGCAAGGGCAACGACCAGGTGAGATTTGAATTGACCGTTAAAGCACTAAATCCACGCCTTAAGATTATAGCACCCTGGCGAATGTGGGATATAAAATCGAGGGAAGATGCGATAGATTACGCCCTTGCAAGAAACATCCCAGTACCGGTCACCAAAGAGCATCCTTACAGCATGGACCGGAATCTGTGGCACCTCAGCCATGAGGGTGGCGACCTGGAAGACCCGCGGAACGAACCAGGGGATCACGTCTATCTCATATGCACCCCTCCCCATAAGGCTCCCGATCAGCCCGAATATGTAGAGATAGAATTTGAAAAGGGCATCCCAGTACAGCTCAACGGAAACTGCTACGACGGGGTGGAGCTTATACAGAGGTTGAACGAAATAGGGGCAAGGCACGGAATCGGAATAATAGACATAGTGGAAAATCGCCTGGTAGGCATAAAATCCAGAGGGGTGTATGAGACCCCCGGCGGGACAATACTCTATACCGCCCACCAAATACTCGAGAGCATTACTTTGGACCGGGATACACTGCATTACAAACAGCATGTGGCCATCAAGTTTGCAGAGCTGGTATACGACGGTAAGTGGTATACGCCTCTCAGAAAAGCGCTATCGGCTTTTGTGGACAGCACCCAGGAAAATGTAACCGGGTGCGTGCGGCTCAAGCTGTATAAAGGAAACTGCATACCTGCAGGAGTTGAATCGCCATACTCCCTGTATGACAAAGAGCTGGCCACCTTTGGAGAGGACAGCGTATACAACCAGAAAGACGCAGAAGGCTTTATCAACTTGTTCGGTCTTCCCCTCAAGGTGCAGGCCCTTTTAAGGGAGAAGAGGAAGGAGCTTGATTTATGAAACCATGGGGTGGACGCTTTGAGAAAGAGACCAGCAAGGAGGTAGACGAATTTCACTCCTCCATCCACTTTGACCACCGCCTGTACAAGCAGGATATACTGGGCAGCATAGCCCACGCCACAATGCTAGGCAAGCAGGGAATCATACTCCCTGAGGAAGCAAAAGCCATTTGCGATGGGCTGAAACAGATACTGAAGGACATCGAAGAAGGCAGGGTTACCTTCAGCGTCGCCAGCGAAGACATACACATGAACATAGAATCGCTACTCATAGACAGGATAGGGGACGTTGGCAAAAAGCTGCACACGGCCAGGAGCCGCAACGACCAGGTAGCGCTGGACATCAGGATGTATACCAAAGAAGCCATTGACGAGATAATAAAGCTTCTCCTGGCGCTTGAAGAGCAGCTACTCAACTTGGCGAATAGGCATAAGGAGACCATCATGCCGGGCTATACCCACCTACAAAAAGCTCAACCGGTTACCCTGGGGCACCACTTGATGGCATACTTTGAGATGTTCCGGCGTGATGTAGAACGGCTAAAAGACGCATTGAAAAGAACGGATGTCATGCCTCTGGGTTCGGGAGCCCTAGCCGGGACCACCTATCCGCTGGACAGGGATTACGTAGCGCAACAGCTAGGCTTTTCTGCAATATCCCGCAACAGCATGGATGCCGTGGCCGACAGGGATTTCGTGCTGGAATTTTTAAGCTGTGCATCCATAATAATGATGCACTTGAGCCGATTTTGCGAAGAGCTCATACTGTGGTCCACTGATGAATTCAAGTTTATCGAGATGGATGACTCCTACAGCACCGGAAGCAGCATAATGCCCCAAAAGAAAAATCCCGACGTGGCGGAGCTGATACGCGGAAAGACCGGCAGGGTATACGGCGATTTGATGGCATTGCTTACCACCATGAAGGGACTTCCGCTGGCCTACAACAAGGACATGCAGGAAGACAAAGAACCCCTCTTCGATGCCGTAGACACCGTCAAAAGTTGCCTTTCGGTGTTTACCGACATGCTCAAGACCTTAAAGGTGTACCCTGAGAACATGCTTAAACAAGCTGCAAGGGGGTTCATCAACGCCACCGATGCGGCTGACTATCTGGTAAACAAGGGTGTTCCGTTCCGCGATGCCCATCATATAGTAGGAAGGATAGTGCTTTACTGCATACAAAACGGCAAAGTGCTGGAGGAACTGACGTTGGAAGAATACCAGCAGTTTTCCGATAAGTTTGACAGCCATATCTATGATGCCATATCGCTCAAAAACTGCGTAAACCGCAGAAATATTCCGGGTGGTCCCGCACCTGCCGCTGTTTCACAGGCCATTGAAGAAGCTCGCCAATGGCTTGAAGGACAAAAATAAAGGGGCGCAAACAAGCGCCCTTTTTTCATTTATTATTCCCTTATCTGTCCGTTGCCGTATATTACATACTTAACGGTGGTAAGCTCTTTAAGCCCCATGGGGCCCCGGGCATGTAGCTTTTGTGTGCTTATACCTATTTCGGCCCCAAAGCCAAACTCGAATCCATCGGTAAAGCGCGTTGACGCATTGACATAAACAGCAGCAGCATCCACCTCATCCAAAAATTTTTGAGCCTTAAAATAATTGGAGGTGACGATGGCCTCCGAGTGGCCTGTACCGTGCTGCTGTATATGGCATATGGCCTCGTCGATTCCATTCACCACCTTAACAGCCAGTATATAGTCCAGATATTCGGTATCCCAGTCCTCTGGAGTAGCAGGTACAGCATCGGAAACAATTTTTAGGGTCTCTTCACATCCGCGAATCTCAACGCCCTTCTCCCGCAAGGCTTTGACCACCTTGGGCAAAAACTCATTGGCGATACTCTTATCCACAAGCAGCGTTTCGGCTGCGTTGCAAACTCCTGGCCTTTGCGTTTTAGCATTTACCACGATCTTCACCGCCATATCCTGATCGCACTCGCCGTCCACATATACGTGGCAGTTGCCCACTCCCGTTTGGATGACGGGCACTGTAGCTTCCTCCACCACCGCTTTTATAAGCCCGGCACCGCCTCTGGGTATGAGCACATCTACCAATCCGTTTAAACGCATGAGCTGCCGCGCGCTGTCCCGATCGGTATTCTCGATGAGCTGAATTGCCCCCTCTGGAATGCCAGCTTCATAAGCCGCCTGAGCCAAGACTCTTACGATGGCCTTGTTGGATTGGATGGCCTCTGAACCTCCGCGCAGTATCACCGCATTGCCGGCCTTAAGGCACAATCCGGCTGCGTCTGCCGTCACGTTGGGCCTGGACTCATATATGATTCCTATAACGCCTAACGGCACCCTGCGCTGTCCAATGACCAAGCCGTTTGGCCGCCGCCACATGGCTACCGTCTCCCCCACCGGATCAGGAAGCGATTTCACGACCCTGATTCCATCGGCCATATCCTTTATGCGCTTTTGGTTGAGGGTCAGGCGATCAATGAAAGCCTTGGGTTTGCCGTTTTGTATGGCTGCTTCCACATCGGATTTGTTGGCCTGGATGATAAAATCGCTTTGATCCTCAAGGGCCTGAGCCATCATCTCCAGTGCCCTGTCTTTAACGCTGGACGATAGCTTGGCCAGCTGTATAGCAGCCGCCCTCGCCTTTTTGGCTTTCTCCAGCACCTCGCTCATCTTTATCCTCCTCTCCGTTGGGGACAAAGATGGTCCCCACAGGCTCTCCATTTAGGATCCTGCAAATGTTATAGGGGTTGTCGCCGTTGGCGATGACCATGGGTATGCCATGGCTATTGCATATCTTAGCAGCAGCCAGTTTTGTTACCATCCCACCGGTGCCGAAGCTGTTGTCGGTACCCTGGCAGTTCTCCTCGATCTGGCGGGTTACGCCGTAAACAACGGGAATAAGCTTTGCATCGGGATGATGCTTTGGATTTTTGTCATACAATCCGTCTATATCCGAAAGCAGTATCAATAGATCTGCCTTCACCAGCACCGCCACCACTGCCGACAGCGTATCGTTGTCTCCGAACTCGATTTCCTCAGTAGCCACCGTATCGTTTTCGTTGACTATAGGAATGCTTCCATACCTGAACAGGGTATTAAAGGTATTGATGGCATTGAGCTTCCTTTTCTCGTCCTCTATTACATCCTTGGTAAGCAGGATCTGGGAAGCTATCTGGCCGTACTCGCTAAATAGCCTGGAATACACGTGCATCAAATTGACCTGGCCTATCGCAGCCAAAGCCTGCTTCTCGGGAAGCGACTCGGGCTTCTTTGTAAACCCCATTCTGGAACACCCTACCCCTATGGCACCAGAGGTGACCAGCACCACATTTTTATTCTCGTTTTTCAGGTCAGACAAAGCACGGACCAGCTTTTCCACTATCAATAGATTTATGGTGCCGTTGTGATGGGTAATGGTGGATGTTCCCACCTTTACCACTACAGTTTTAGCATTTTTTATCTTCTGGATAATGTCCTTTACATCCTCCGACTTTGCTTTATCGCTCATCCCGCCTGTTTCCGTGATTATTGCGCCATCATTCTTTTCATCTATAACATCCCCCATATGGCTACCCCTCTTTACAAATTAATGTGGTTTTGCTTCTCGATAAAACAAAAAGCCTACCTGACGTCGAAGTATATACTGAAGTATATACTTAAGCAACAAAAATGAACACAACTTGCACCACAGCAATTGACGGAGCTGAAAGCTAGCAGCTAAGAATGGAATTTGCAATATACCAATCGCTTACAAGAATATTATCAATAGCAGCAGGCTATTCTCGCTATACGACACAAGCCTCAGCTGTCCCAGCTCTCCATCAGCAATTCCAACTGCTCTAGAGAATCCACCACCCATCCTTCCCTTATGCGCTCTTGAACGTCAGCACCCAAAAACGCAATGTCGATGTCGGTTTGGTATATAAGATAGACGTCCTGGCCATCTTCACGAGGACGGTATAGGGCCACGCTACCATCCTTCTCCCCTATGATATAATGATTGGTGCAGTAACCATCGACCTTCTCGCACAGCCACACAATTGATGGAGAGAACTCCTTAATATCCCACGAAGAATACATCTCCTCAACCTGTTCTTGTGAAAGCCCAGCTTCTTGTGCTGTCGCGTACCTATAAGTTATGGAACTATGTCCACAAGCATTATATACCCTCTCAAAGATAAAGGTAGTCTCCCGGGAGGTAATGTGAGGCAGTTCGACGGCTGCTAAAGGTTCAAAAGAATCTGAGAGGCTACCTGCCTTGTTTATCTGTACCTTATCGTTGCCAATGCGCTCTTCATCCTGAAACATCTCCGTCAGAAGGGTATAAGAATACCCCATTACCATCCCTAGTATCATCAATGCCACCATGCCCACAAAACCGCTTTTCCGTCCCATATACACTATAATCCCTCCAAAATATGGATTTGGATTATAGTGTTCCCATTTTTTGCATACGTTATACATGGGCCATGTAGAATTGGGGCCATGGTGGCAACGCTGCTCAAAGCCGCTGAGCTTTATCAGCTCCATGGCTTTTCATTAAGACATTAAGAACATAGCAATTACACATATGACCATCCATCATTACATTTTCAGGTTGGTAAATACGTTTTGCACGTCATCATGATCTTCCAGCTTTTCGATGAGATTCATAATCTTCCTGCTAGCTTCCTCGTCCACCTCAACGTAGTTCTGTGGAATCATAGCTATCTCAGCGGTCACAAATGAATAGCCAGCCTTTTCCAGTTGCTCCCTTACATTGGAGAATTCCTCTGGAGCTGTGATGATTTCAAACACGTCCCCTTCTCCGGATATATCCTCGGCACCGGCCTCCAAAGCTTCCAGCATGAGCTTCTCTTCGTCTACGTTGTCGCTCTTCTCTATGACCAGCAGCCCCTTTCGGTCAAACATCCAGGCCACACATCCAGCAGCTCCAAGGTTCCCTCCGTGGCGCTCAAACAGGTGGCGGATGTCGCTGGCCGTCCTGTTCCTGTTGTCCGTCAAGGCCTCAACGATTATGGCCACGCCACTGGGACCATAACCTTCATAAATGACCTCCTCGTAGTTTACCGGCTCCAATTCGCCGGCAGCCTTTTTAATGAGCCTCATGATATTCTCATTAGGCATGTTGGCCGCTTTGGCTTTGGCAATGGCATCCCTCAGCCTCGGGTTTGTTTCAGGATTGCTTCCTCCCTCCCTGACGGCCACGGAGATTTCCCTGCCAAGCTTGGTAAACAGCTTGCCCTTTTGAGCATCGGTCTTTTCCTTTTTATGCTTAATGTTTGCCCATTTCGAATGTCCAGCCATAACATGTAACCTCCTGAACTGAGGCTTATTTTTCTTTCCTATAATAACATAAGTTTATCAAACTGTGAAGAGGTGGCTTTTTTAATAGCTTTAATATGCCCTATCTCTTAACAGCTGGCCTATGCTGTCCATGTTGTCCGTCAAACGGCATGCAACATATCAACGGCTTATCCCACCCCACCCAGAAATGCTTTCCCGATCTAGGCATCTCGCCTTTCCAGTTTGACAAATTTACCCTGGCCCATAAATGGAATAAGCCAATGATAATTATGGATAGGGACCAATGAAAATTCAAGCTATCTTTAAAAAAAGCAAATTTACCCAAGCTATACACAGCTACAACCACAAAATACCTTTAAACCACCTTCAGCGGCTATATACACAACTGGTTGTATATGTTAAAATTAAAACACCAATATATAGTATTTTGTTAAAACTTCTAAACGGTCGCAAAGAAGGCTCAGAAAGCGCAAACAAAAGAGTTTCCAGCCAAAGCCATTCAATAGTATCCATCGCAGAAAAATTGGCTGATGGGTTTAGCGCCTATCAAAAATTCATTTATGTGTTGAAAGGAGATCGGGTATCATGATAACGCAAATTCGGAAACGAGATGGAAGAATTGAAAAATTTCAGCCAGAAAAGATTACCTGGGCAATATTCAAAGCGGCCATGGCGTGTGGAGGCGACGACTTTAACCGTGCCCAAGAGCTGTGCCGCCAGGTAGTTGACATGGCTAATCTCAAGCTGGGCCACAAGATCCCCGGCGTGGAGGAAATACAGGATATCGTGGAAAAGGTACTCATTGAAAACGGTCACGCCCAAACAGCAAAAGCCTACATATTATACCGTGAAAAAAGGAAAAACGCCAGAAATCTAGATGCTTTGATCGGCGCTACCATAGAGATGTTTTCAAATTATCTTGGCGATAAGGATTGGCAGATAAAAGAAAACGCAAACACCCATAAAAGCGTAAATGGGCTTAACAACTACGTGCGTGAGGTGTTTACCAAAAACTACTGGTTGCACCAAATCTACCCTCAAGAAGTTAGGGAAGCACACGAAAGCGGCGATTGCCATATCCACGATCTGGGCTTTTTCGGGCCATACTGCGCCGGGTGGGACCTCCGTCAACTACTGCTAGAGGGATTCGGTGGAGTACCGGGCAAGGTTGAAAGCAAGCCCGCCAAACATCTTCGCTCATTTTTGGGACAGATCGTAAACTCCACCTTTACCACCCAAGGTGAGACCGCGGGAGCTCAAGCCTGGTCCAGCATCGACACCTATTGCGCTCCTTTCATCCGCTACGACAAGATGACTTACAGCCAGGTACGGCAGTGCATCCAGGAGTTCATATTCAACATCAACGTACCCACGCGAGTTGGTTTTCAGTGTCCCTTTTCCAATTTGACCTTCGACATAAAAGTTCCTTCCACACTGCGGGATCAGCCCGTCATAATAGGCGGCCAAATGATGAACGAAACCTACGGCGAATTTCAGGAAGAAATGGATATGTTCAATCGCGCCTTCTGCGACGTTATGCTGGAAGGCGACGCAAAGGGCAGGGTATTTACCTTTCCTATCCCTACTATAAATATAACCCCCGATTTTGATTGGGACAGCCCGGTGGTTGAAGACTTCATGAAGATCACCTGCAAGTATGGCATACCCTACTTTGCTAATTACATAAATTCCGATCTGTCCCCCGAAGATGCGGTATCCATGTGCTGCCGTTTGAGGCTGGATGTAACCGAACTCAGGAAGCGCGGCGGTGGCCTTTTCGGCAGCAACCCCATGACCGGTTCCATTGGGGTAGTAACCATCAATCTTCCCAGAATAGGGTATCTGTCCTCATCCCAACGCGAATTCAAGGCCAGGCTGTGGAAGCAGGTTCAGATTGCCAAAACCGCCCTTGAAATCAAGAGAAAGGTCATCGAACAGCAGTCTGAAAACGGCCTTTACCCCTACTCTGCCCATTACCTCCGACATATAAAACAGCGCACAGGGCAATACTGGTACAACCATTTCAGCACCATCGGCATTGTAGGCATGAACGAGGCACTGCTCAATTTCATGGGCAAGGACATCACCACTTCGGAAGGTCAGGCCTTTGCCATAGAGATAATGCATTACCTGCGTGACCTGCTCGTAGAGCTGCAAAAGGAAACCGGACATTTCTATAACCTGGAAGCTACGCCAGCTGAAGCTACTGCCTACCGCTTGGCCAGGCTGGACAAGAGCAGATATCCCGACATCATAACCGCAGGAGACCATATGACGCCCTACTACACCAACTCCACCCAGCTACCAGTGGGCTATACCGATGACATCTTTGAGGTGGTGGCCCTGCAGGACGAGCTGCAATCGCTGTATACCGGGGGAACAGTGCTGCACCTTTACCTGGGCGAACAAATAGAGGATACCGCTGTAGCCAAAAAGCTCATCCAAAAGATCTTTACCCAATCCAAAATACCCTATATATCCATAACCCCTACTTTCAGCATATGCAACCGGCATGGGTATATAAAAGGAGAACATTTTAAATGCCCTCAGTGTGGAGCTGAGACAGAGGTATGGTCAAGGGTGACGGGCTATTTAAGGCCGGTGCAGAACTACAACCCGGGCAAAAAGCGTGAGTATTACGATCGCAAGAAATTCAGGATAAGGGAAGAGGCATTATGAGAATAGCTGGTATGCAGAAAAACTCATTGGTGGATTATCCGGGCAACATCGCTGCAGTGTTGTTCACCGCCGGCTGCAACATGAACTGCTACTTCTGTCACAACCGCCACATCATCGACCCAAATTGCATCGATGAGGCATATGACACAAATGAGGTAATAGGATTTCTAAAAATCCGCCGTTCCTTTCTTGACGGCGCGGTAATAAGCGGCGGTGAACCCACCCTTCAGCCTGATCTTGAGGAATTCATCATAGAGATAAAAAGTTTAGGATATCTGGTAAAGCTGGATACCAACGGCACCAATCCTCTTATACTTAAAAAGCTGATAGAAAAGGATTTGGTGGATTATGTCGCCATGGACATAAAGGCTCCGTTTGACAAATACAGCGAAATCTGCGGAACCGAGGTGGACATCACCGCCATCAAGGAAAGCATAGAAATCATAATGAATTCGGGGTGCGACTACGAATTCCGTACCACCTTCGTGCCCGATCTGAATAAAAATGATATACTGCAGATCGTCGGCGTAATAAGGGATGCTAAGCGATACGTGCTACAGCAGTTCAGAATGCCGCAAAAACAGAAGGGGATGGAGGATTTACGGCTTTACCGCACCCCCCATCCCCCTCATGTTTTCACCGAAACGATATCAGAAATAGCTCCGTTGGTGAGGTCATGCTTTATCCGCGGAGTATAACGATCCACATCGCAAAACCTATCCCCTCTGTTGGTACATCCGGCAATGACCACTGCAGCACACTATGCCCTGCTCCACAGAGGTAAAAGCCATACCACATCTTTTGCAGTAGGAGCATCCATGAGCTCTTTACCAACTCATTTTATCACATTAAGCACATAGCGCATTGCTCATGGCGCACCGATCAATTAGGTACAAAAAATCCCGCCCATCATTGATATGAGCGGGATTTCGCTGCATTTTGGCCAAACTACTGGCTCAAGTCACCTTCTGTCTTATCGGAACAGAGATAGCGTTATAAACAGGTTAGCGGCCAAGGAGGATATCAGGGAAACCACGGTTATCTGCGTGTTGAGCGATGGCCCTGCGGTGTCCTTAAATGGGTCACCAACAGTATCGCCGATAACGGCAGCTTTGTGGGCATCCGAACCTTTACCGCCGTAAACCCCTGTCTCGATGTATTTCTTGGAGTTATCCCATAGGCCGCCGGCATTGGCCATCAACAGTGCTAGGAACAGGCCCGACACTATGTTTCCGGTTAGATACCCACCGATGGCATTGACTCCCCCGACAAAGCCTACTACCAGGGTTACCACGATAGCCATCAAACCTGCAGGAATCAGCTCTTTTATGGCACCGATAGTGGCTATATCAATGCACCTTTCATACTCGGGTCTTACGCCCTTTTTGCCCTCTTTAAGGCCGGGTATGGTTTCAAACTGGCGATGGATTTCAGCCACCATGCGCTCAGCATTTCGATCGACACCAAGCATCAACATGGCGGCAAATACGGCTGGTACCGCCAGACCTACCATTATACCAAAGAATACGAGGGGATCCATTATATTAAAGCTTACATTCATATCTGGCACTATGCTCATTACCGTCTCCCTATAAGCTCCAAGCAATGCTATAACGGTAAGCCCTGCCGCACCGATGGCAAACCCTTTTGTTATGGCCTTGGCGGTATTGCCAGCAGCATCCAACTCGTCGCTGACGACTAGAGCATCCTCTCCCATATTGGCCATCTCAACCAAGCCGCGGGCATTGTCTACAATCGGTCCAAAGGCGTCGTTTGAGATGATCATTCCTACAATGGATAACATGCCTATTGCGGCCATGCTTATACCAAACATGGCATAGGTTGCTCCCAGGGGTTCGCACAGCTTGTAGGATACTAGAGCCGAAAAGCCAATACCCAACAGCGCCGGGAAGCAGCTCACCAGCCCATAGGAAAAACCGCTGAGGATGGTGAAAGCCGGCCCTATGGTGGATGCCTTAGCCACCTTCTCAACGGGCTTCTTGTTGTCCCCCGTGAAGTAGTCGGAGGTAATACCGATGATAACGGCAACTATAAGCCCTACCATTGTAGCTCCCCAGATGCGCAAATCATACTTGAATACCAATGAAACCACAAGCGTCAATACCGCAAACAACACGGTGGTGATATAAGTTCCCGTATTCAAAGCCCTACCCGGATCTTTGTGCTTGCCCATGCTTATAAACAGCACGCCCAATATAGAGGCCAACAAACCTAAAGTAGAATAGCAGAACACTAAGTGCTCCTGACCGAGCGACAAACCTACAACCATAGCAGCCGCGATGGAAGCTATGTTGGAGTCAAACAGGTCAGCACCCATACCGGCTACGTCGCCGACGTTGTCTCCTACGTTATCTGCTATTACCGCTGGATTTCTCGGGTCATCCTCAGGGATTCCCAGCTCAACTTTACCTACCAGGTCAGCACTCACGTCAGCGGTTTTGGTGTAGATTCCGCCACCCGCCTTAGCAAAGAGGGCCAACGTACTTGCACCAAAGCTGAAACTCAATACCGTATTGGCATCTTTGGTGAGCAGATACAGGACAGATGCTCCAAACAAGCTGCAGCCCACCACGGCCATGCCCATAACTGCACCGCCTTTGAAGGCTACTCCAAAAGCAGGAGCTATGCCTTTCTTGGAAGCCACAGCCGATTTTAGATTGGCAATGGTAGCGATGTCCATCCCAATCCTACCTGCTGCCGCCGAAAGCGAAGCACCAAATAGGAAAGCGAGAGCCATTCTAAAATTGGTCCAGAAGTTGCTCTTCCATATGGGATGGGGCAGGAATAGCAGAATCAAGACCGCCACCACCGATGCAAATACAGCCAGTACCTTATACTCCCGACGAAGGAAAGCACTGGCTCCATTCCTTATAAGCTGCGCAATCTCTTCTGCCTCTTTACTGCCGCCGGGTTGTCGTTTTACCCATTGGTACAGGTATCCTGCAAGACAAAAGGATGCAATTGACACTACGATAGCTGCGTAAACCCAAAACACCTTCCATTCTCCTCTCTTCTTTAAATTTTCAAAAGTTTAAGCCGCACGGGACTTCCGCTTGCAAAACGCGGCTGCTTCAACCCCTTAAGCAAACCGCACATTTACAAACGCAAGCCTTGCAGCAAATTTGTCTCTTTAAGCATCGTGGTTTTTAAAAGCATTCATCAATATCTTCACCATCAGGTAGAAAAGGGCTAAAGTACCATAAACGCCCGCTAACCCTACTACCATGAGAAAGAGGGATTTGGTAAGCTCAGATGCGTGTGCAATGTTTTCAAACATACCTTCACTCCTCCCAGCTTAACCCGCCAAAAGCGGTACCAGCGCTAATATCATGCCCCCTGCGATTATGGAGCCCAGCTGGCCAGCCACGTTAGCACTCACCGCATGCATGAGTATAAAATTCGAAGGGTCTTCCTTCTGCGCCATCTTTTGAATAACCCTTGCGGACATGGGGAACGCCGATATGCCAGCAGCTCCTACCATGGGGTTAACCTTCTTCTTAAGGAAGAGGTTTAAGAATTTTGCAAACAACACTCCGCCCGCAGTATCGAATATGAAAGCCACCAGTCCACCTAAAATGATGATAAGGGTGGTGGGTTGCCAAAAGTCTTCGGCCACCATGGTGGAACCAATGGTGATTCCAAGCAATATGGTTACGATATTTGCAAGCTCGTTTTGAGCCGCCTTTGAAAGCCTCTCCATCACTCCCGATTCCCTAATCAGGTTACCGAACATCAAGAGGCCCACCAGAGGCACGCTTATAGGCGCTATGATGCCCGCAATAACCGTGACAAATATGGGGAACAAAATCTTGACGGACTTTGGTACGTATACATCCTTATATTCCATCCTGATCATGCGTTCCTCTTTTGTGGTCAAAAGCTTGATAACGGGCGGTTGAACGAGGGGAACAAGAGACATGTAAGAATATGCGGCCACCGTTATAGGCCCTAAATATTTCTGCGCAAACTTGCTAGCAACAAATATGGCAGTGGGACCATCGGCAGCTCCTATAATCCCTATGGCCGAAGCAACCTTCAAATCGTCAGCTCCAAGCAGCAGCGCAATGACCGTCGTGGCAAATATCCCGAACTGAGCTGCAGCGCCAAAGAACAGCATCTTGGGATTGGCAAGAAGAGGGGTAAAATCGATCATGGCCCCAACGGCAATAAAGATCAAAACCGGGAAAAGCTCGGTCGCAATGCCGGCATCAAACAATATCCTGAGCACCCCCGGCATGCCTTCATATTCCAGCACCGCTGAAAGCGGCAGGTTGACCAGTATGGTACTAAAGCCTATGGGCAACAGCAACATAGGCTCGTATTCCTTCTTGATTGCCAAATAGATTAATAGACCGCCTATAGCTAGCATCCCCATATGTTTAAGTATATACATGATTATCTGGTGTGTATTCATATCAGCAAACAGCTTATCCATAATCTACCTCCGTAAATCAAACAATATTGTAAATTTTTGGTATATATTAACCTCAAAAATAAGACCTTCTTAAAATGCTCAGCAGAAAATATCTATGCCTTTCGGCAGATTCACAGACCCCTATCGCCTCCCTTCAGCTCATACATCACCATTGTTAAAATCAGCAAATCCTAGAAATTGTAAAAGATTTTACTTCTATAAATAGAAAAAACTGACGGATATGCCCATCAGTATAAACACAAACGGTATATGAAACTTAACACTACCCCCTCTTCCGCCGCATATCCTGGTCCCTTTCCGAAATCACTAGTCCAATTATATCATATTGTTGAATAAATGCAATATACTTTTTGAGGGGTTTTTTTAACGCACTTTGCAAAAATTTTAAGCATTCAAGATTTCACTTTTTGCTAGGTATGAAACCATCGGCAACCACCAAGGACACCTTGTTCCTTTTAGCGCGCGTAGATGCTAGGCTGGCAAGATTGATAAGGTTTTCTATATCGTCTACATAATCCACAGAAAAGCGGCTTTTTTCCCGTCTGCCTCCTGAAATGCCGGCAGAAGCCGTAATATTTACTTTGATGCTGTAGTCATGCTGCGATATGGCATCCAAAAGCTCCTTGGCCAATTCCATGCATTTATCTCTTTTATAAGGAGTTAAAACGACAAACTCGTCACCGCCGTATCGGCATAAAAAACAATCGGCGGGTACTTTAGCTTTAAGCAAATCGCTTACTTCTTTAAGTATCAGATCCCCAAATATATGGCCATATTCTTTATCGATGATGCCAAAGCCATCAATATCTATAAATATCAGCGACACTTCCTTGCCGCTTTTAAGGAGCTTAACCCCTTCATAGATTATATAATCCTTCTTGTTTAGCTGAGTAAGCATATCAAAATGCTTGGCAATTTCAAAATAGAGCTTTGTCTTGGTAATCAAGCCTATAAGCTGCCCTTTCTCCACTACCAGCAACCTTTCTATACAATATTTATCCATTTTTTCCTTTGCTTCCCATAATGAAGCCGTAGGCTCGACATAAATTGGCGGCGCAGTCATAACATCAGCCACCAACCGGTTAGGATTGGAGGAGATAATATCCCACGTGGTTATGATGCCCACCAAACGCCCATTCTCCATCACCGGCAAACATCCAATCCTCTTCCGAGCCATTATTTGCCGGGCATTATCAACGCTGTCCATCGATTCAATTGTAATAAGGTCTTTTTCCATTATGGAGGACACCGTCGTAATCATAGCTCAACGGTTTTGCTAACACACAACACAATACTAAGCTGAACCTTAAAAATGGTTGTTTCGTTAGCCACCTTCCCTCCTTCTTCTAATATAATGGAAATAAGGCGATCCCGGGGCACCATTCGCATAAGGGCTTTTCGAATGACCAGCGCTTCTATAGTAGGGTGTTGCACCTTTATAACCTCGTATTTGTTAGGAGATATAATATCCACCATCCTCTTGGCGGCCTCAAAACCAAGAGGCGCCTTGCGACCTATTATAAGCGCATCTTGCATCGGGGGCATTTCAAATTCAGATAATCTCAAGGTTATTTCCGTCTTTGTAGAACTGACCGATGAAGCAACCATAGTTGATACTCCTTCCCAATAAGAGACGCCCTACAGCTTTAATTTAGGACTTAATTACCATGTTAGTAGAACTGCTTTACTAGTGTTATTGTAATATATTTCTATGAATAATACAAGGAAAAAATGAGTATTGGTGTATTTACCTGCTATTTATGGCCTATTTTGCATGGGCAAATTTTCCTACAAAATACGACAAAATAATACTAAAGTTCTATTGTATTTGGGCCTACAAGGATTTAAAATAGACACGTAACAACAAAAACTCTATATTCAGTTACTGGCTCTTAGAAGGAGTGCAAATGATGACATTCTTATGTGGCTTAAAAAAGCTGTTGAGCAGACATAAAAAATTTGCTCCTCCGAATGAGTATAGATTAACGCCTAAAGAGCGTGAAAGCGTAATAGTATTTTTCTCCATTTTAATATGTTGCCTCCTGGTGGTGCTAATCCTTAAAATGATATACTAAGCACGCCATTATGACCCCCAAAAAACGGAAAGGACATAAATGTCCTTTCCGTTTTTCATTATATAAGGCTACTCCTCCTGCTCGCCTTCATTGGAGTACAAGCCTTCATTGGAGTACAAACGCGGATTGAAAGCCCGGGCCTTATCGCGTATATCTTCCATCTGTGGCGGGAACAGCGGAAGTCGGAAGAA
>NZ_VSCO01000163.1:0-3712 GCF_047459465.1 Caldicoprobacter sp.
CTCTTATGAGTGCTTGTAGTATATAAAAATCTCCATAAAGAATAATAATTTTTAGAGGATTTTTGGATATAAAAGCGAAAATATAAAGGAGAAAAAGGCAAACCCTGGATGGCGAATATCGTTGCGTTGCAAAGGATGGGGCCGTATGCTTCATTGGCAAAAGATGGCTTAATTTGCAATTGGAATTTTACTGTGAAAGGCAGGAAGGGCGTGATAACCATAGGGGCTAAACTGCTTTTCCAAGTGGTGAAAGTGTAAACGCCGATGTGTAATGTTGGATTTTACAATGAGACGCATGCATCATGAGGTCGGCATACGACATGTTTTTAAGGGTTTATCGGTATTGATAAGGAGGGTATATATGCATATAGAAAGCTTAGACATAGGCAAAGGTATAAGGCTAAGGGTTTTACCTACGAAGAAGTTTAAAACCGTTACCATGAGCTTTTGCTTCCACAGGGACCTGGATGAGGATTACACCTACAACGCTTTGATTCCGGCGGTGTTAAAGCGCGGCTGTGAAGGCTTTGAGACCCTGAAGGATATTGAGAGGCATATGGAAAGCCTGTACGGGGCTGTGTTTGATGTTGGGGTGCAAAAGAAGGGCGAAAGGCAAATCCTCAGGTTTTCCATGGAAGTGGTAAATGATGATTATCTGGCAGAACAGGGGATATTGGCACAGGCTTTTTATTTTTTAAATCGTGTCATCAATCGCCCTGTACTGGAAGATGGTGGTTTTAAAAAGGAGTATGTGAGCCAGGAAAAAGAGAATATGAAAAACAGAATAAGGTCGCTGGTCAATGACAAGATCCAGTACAGCTTGGAGAGATGCGCCCAAGAGATGTGCAGGGGAGAGAAGTATAGCAGATACGTTTTTGGCGATATAAATGAGCTAGACAATCTCGATAGTTCCAAGTTGTATAGCGTGTACCGTGATATTATGCAATCTAGCCCCTTGGACGTCTTTGTGGTGGGAGATGTGCAGCCCGAAAAGATAAGGCTTCTTTTCGAGCAAAGCTTTTCAACAATGGATAGGAAACGGATGGCCACCATACCCAAGACCGTTTATAAGAAGCTGCAGGTGGTGCCCAAAACCGTAACGGAGGAAATGGATGTAAACCAGGGCAAGCTGGCTATGGGGTTTAGAACCAATATAAATGCCGCTGATGAGGAATATTTTCCCCTGCTGGTGTATAGCAGCGTTTTAGGGGGCGGTCCTCACTCCAAACTGTTTATAAATGTGAGGGAAAAGGCCAGCCTGGCTTATTATGCATTTGCACGGCTGGAGAAGTTTAAAGGTTTAATGTTCATCGGTGCCGGTATTGACTTTGATAAGTATGATCAAACGATAAATATAATAATGGAACAGCTCGATGCCGTGGCAAAGGGGCAAATTGCTCAGCAGGAATTTGAAGGGGCCATAAATGCGCTGGTCACTTCACTTAAGGGAAGTATGGACCAACCATCTCAGCTCATCGATTATTATCTGGGCAACAGCGTCATCGATTCCGATATCACCGTAGAGGAGTTGATAGAGAGGATAAAGGCCGTTACCGTAGATCAGGTGGTGGAAGTGGCCCACAACGTCAAATTGGATACCATATACTTTTTGAGAAATAGAAAGAGGGGATATGTTGTTCATGAGAAGGGAAATTAAAAACGATGTGTTGAACGAAAGGTTAATACATTCAAAGTTAAAGAACGGGTTAAATGTATACGTGTTGCCCAAGAAGGGCTATCAGAAACAGTTTGCTATTTACGCTACCCATTACGGCTCCAATGATAATCAGTTTATGATACCCGGTGAGGATAAGCCTATGACCATGCCCGAGGGCATTGCCCATTTTTTGGAACACAAGCTGTTTGAACAGGAAGAAGGGAGCGTATTTGATGTCTTTTCAAAGCTAGGCGCCAGCCCCAACGCGTTTACCAGCTTCAACACCACGGCATATCACTTTACTTCCACTGGAAACTTTTATGAATGTCTTGATGTGCTGCTCAACTTTGTGGGGACGCCTTACTTCACAGACCAGACGGTGGAAAAAGAAAAGGGCATCATTGCCCAGGAAATAGTCATGTATCAGGACGATCCCAACTGGCGCGTGTTCTTCAATTTGCTAAAGGGATTGTACCACAATCATCCGGTAAAAAACGATATTGCCGGGACGGTGGAATCCATACAGAAGATAACCAAGGACATGTTGTACCAGTGCTATAAGACTTTTTATCATCCATCCAATATGGTTCTGTTTGTGGCGGGAGATGTGGATGCCGATAGGGTTATAGAGCAGGTGGAGCGATATTTTGATGGTAAGGGCATATCAAAACAGGGGCAGATAAAGAGGATATACCCCGATGAACCTGCCGAGGTAGCTGCTCGTGTGGTAAAGGATAAGCTACCGGTGCCGCGACCGCTATTTATGCTGGGCTTTAAGGACGCTCAGGTGGGGCAGCAAGGGCAGGCTTTGCTGGATAAGACGATACTCAACGACATCATGGTGGACATGTTGGTGGGCCCAAGCTCCGATCTATACAACAAAATGTATGAGGAAGGGTTGATTGACGTTACATTCAGCGCTGGATATACGGGCGAGGTTGATTACGGCCATATAGTAATGGGAGGGGAGTCGCCCGACCCGGAAAGGGTTGTGGATATGATCTATCAGGAGATAGAGAGGTTGAATCGGCAGCCCTGGGATGTGGAGTATTTCTCCAGGATCAAGAAAAAGAAGATAGGGGAGTATATAAAGATGTTTAATTCGCTGGAAAACATCGGCGTGCAGTTTGTGTCATTGATTTTTAAGGATATAGGGCTGTTCGATTACATTGAAAGGCTGATGCAGATAAACTACGAGCAACTGAAAAGCCATTTCAACAGATTTTTTGAGAACAACCAGAGCAGCGTATCAATCATACTGCCTAGCTAAATTGATTTTTGAATTAAGGGGGAGTATTTATGTGGCCGAATCCGGTTGCATTTGAAATTTTCGGGAGACCAATATACTGGTATGGTATACTCATCGCGACGGGCGTACTTTTGGGGATTTACCTGGCTATGAGATACGCCAGAAGGCTTAATTATGATCCGGAGATGATTCTGGATTTTGCCCTTCTGGCCATCCCATTTGGTATTATAGGGGCAAGGCTGTATTACGTGGTTTTCCAATGGGAGATCTACAAAAATAATCCCGTGGATATATTTAAGATATGGCAAGGTGGCCTTGCTATATATGGTGCGGTGATAGGCGGAGTTATAGCAGCTGGGATATTTTCCCGCTGGCGTAAGATAAAATTTTGGGACCTAGCGGATATTGTAGCCCCAAGCCTTATATTGGGGCAGGCTATCGGCAGATGGGGTAACTTCTTTAACCAGGAGGCCTATGGTAACTTGGTGACTGATCCGGCTTGGCAGTGGTTTCCCTTTGCCGTGTACATAGAGGCAAGGGAAGAGTGGCATTTGGCTACCTTTTTCTACGAGTCGATGTGGAACTTTCTGGTGTTCATATTTTTGATGTGGTACAGAAAGCGGAGGAAGAGATCGGGTGACATTTTTTTGCTCTATCTGTTGCTGTATTCATGCGGCCGTGTTGTGATAGAGGGATTCCGTACCGACAGCCTGTATTTGGGGCCATTTAGGGTATCGCAGCTGCTGGCGGGGTTGCTGATAGTCTTTTCCACTGTGATGCTGGTGGTAAGGCGCAGAAAAGTAGAG
>NZ_VSCO01000164.1:0-3645 GCF_047459465.1 Caldicoprobacter sp.
CATTTAATGTAATGTGCGCTCTATTGCTTCTTTTATTTCCTCAGGAGTCTTCCCGCTGGCCTCTATAAACGGCACATTGACCCTGGTATTTTGAATGCCCATGACGTTATTATTAAGCCCGGTAAACACCACCGCATCAAAACCGTCGAAGAAATCGCTGCGGTTTTTCTGGCTGGTGTCAAATTCAAACACCCGATAACCTGCGCTTTTTAGATAATTGATCACATGGGTCAGGCCTTTCTGTACCGCAATGTTTTTCATAGCCACACAACCTCCTCCTCGACATTTATTATTTGTCAAAGGCTTTACCTATATACAGCGTGAGGCTCAAAACACCGCGGTACATAAATTGTCAAGAGGCCGAAATAAAATTGAGATGTAAAAACATCTCAACAAAAAATAAATAATAAGCATATAAAAGCAAAAGCCCGCCTCATGGCGGGATTTTTGTACATGTGAGCAAGTCTGTAAGCCGAGTTCTGTCGAGGGCGATCATCTATCTAGGCCTACTGTTGCCAGATAGGCTCAAGCGACCTTACCCGGGACGTGGCGGGCCACCACATAATGTCCCCTATTCGGTCTTACTCCAGGTGGGGTTTACAGAGCCAATCCAGTCGCCTGGATTGCTGGTGAGCTCTTACCTCACCTTTCCACCCTTACCCAGCATTTGAGCACAAAGCCCAATGCCAGGCGGTCTATTTCTGTTGCACTTTCCTTGGAGTCGCCTCCACTGGGTATTACCCAGCACCCTGCCCTGTGGAGCTCGGACTTTCCTCAGCTGCATTTTTATGACCTGCAGCCGCGATCGCCCGACTTACTCACATGCTCTATACCATTTGCGCAATATATAATAACACGGATCAAGGACTTTGTCAAACCATCAAACGGCGCTCTTAGCATCACCATCTGCCTTATTGCCCCAATACAAAATGCGGCCGCAGTTTTCACACTCTATAATATCGTCTCCCTTTTTTAGCCTTTCGATGACCAGCGCCGCCAAACTCATATTACAACCACCACAGCAGCTCTGCTCCACCATGACTACTGCAATACCTCGGCTCTTCTTAAGCCTGTTATACCTTTTTATAAGTTCGGGGTCAAGCTTACTTTTGAGCTCGCTCTTCTGTTGTTTGACTTCCTCATACTCCTTTTGGATGGTCGAGACCTCGCTGTCGTACTCCGCTTTGATGTCAGAATACTCTTTTTTTGCCTTTACCATACGAATACGTATCTCTTCCAGCTTGCCCGAAAGGTTTTGGATATCCTTAAGCAGGCCCTTTACCTCCTCCTCTTTCTTGGCGAGCTTTTCTTTCAACTCCACTGCAGCCTTTTGCATTTCTTCCAACTGCTTGACGCTTCGGACCCGCCCTCCTTCAACCTTATCAACGTCGGATTTAAACGCCTTCAAAATATCCTCGTACTCATGATTGATCCGGTTCAATATGTGGTTTTTCTTTTCGGCTTCCTCGTTGAGCTTTACCAGGTTTTCTTGCTGCTGAACCAAATAGTTCTTAAGCTCAATCAATTTATTTCTCAAAGGAGAACTTTTCCTCATTTTTTTATATTTATCCAAGGTTAAATCGAGATTCTGGTATTCCCACAACAGATCCAGCTGTCCCATTAGCACAACCTCCTTTCAACCTTCACACAAAGCCCTCGTCCCCGTCCGATCCGATAAATGTCTCATAAAAAATTTAAAAGGGGCAAACTACTTCCCCACCGTCTTATAGATATCAGCCATGGTTTCTGCAGCAAATACCTCTATGTCATATTGTAAAGCATCAAAAGATTTTTGTAAACGAGAAACTAACTCCTTCACGACAAAGACCTCGGTGGCATAATGCCCTGCAGCTATGGTAGCCATGCCCAGCTCCGCTGCAGCCTGGGCATCGTGATATTTCAGCTCTCCCGTCAAAAAGACCTGAGCACCGCTGCAATACGCCTTGTTTATCAAGCTGCCACCCGAACCGGCGCAAGTGGCCACCACCTCTACTTCGTCGTCAACCCATCCTGCCACTTGAAGGCTTGAAACTCCTAAATCGTCACACACCTTCCCTATGAATTCTTCAAAAGTCATCCTGTGCGGCAGCCTCCCAATCCTCCCAAAGCCATGCTTCTTGACCCGGTTGGCCAATGGATATACGTCATAAGCCACTTCTTCATAAGGGTGAACCTGGAGCATGGCTTGGATGACCCTGTCCAGCTGGTTTGACAGGACCACCGTCTCCAGTCGGACTTCATGCACCCTCTCTAGGCGCCCCTGCTGACCGATATAAGGATTTGTGCCCTCAAGGGGCATAAATGTACCCGTCCCGTCAATCTGAAAGGTGCAATGGCTGTAATTGCCTATCCATCCTGCACCCGCCCGGGCCATGGCATCCATCACCGCATCCTCGTGGCCTTTGGGAATAAACACCACTACCTTGTACAGCTTATCCCGTTGGTCAGCGCTCAAGACCCTGACATCCTGAAGCCCTAAGCGCGCGGCCAAAACATCATCCACTCCGCCGGCGGCTTTATCCAGATTGGTATGGGCACAGTAGACCGCTATGTTGTTGCCAACAAGAAGATACAGCAGGCGTTCCCTGCCAGTATCGCCGCGCAGGCTCTTTAGCTTTTCAAATATAACCGGGTGATGCGAGATGATCATGTCCACTCCTTTTTGTATGGCCTCATGGACTATGGCCTCGGTCACGTCCAGGCACACCATGACCCTTTGGACGCTGTCCTGCGTCCTGCCCACCAGCAGGCCTACGTTGTCCCATTCCTCAGCCAGGTAAGGAGGAGCTATCTCCTCCATAACCTTTACCACCTGTTGCACCGTGTGAGCCATAGGTAAACCCCCTTATAATCCTCAAGTTTGCGCTTAAATTCTTCAAGCTCTTTTTTAGAATCAGGCGTTCCCCGGGATTCAAGCTGCTCTATGATGGCTGCCGTCTTGGCCATCTTGTACTCTATAAACTCCTTAAGCAGCGGGTGCTGCTTTTTTATGAGCATATACCCTATATCATAATACACATCATGAGGGATGTGCTGCTTGCCCTGCTGGGCTACCATTACCTCGTAGAACTTGTCCTTTTCGCGCGTCAATGACTCATCCACTATAGCATATCCATTATCGACCAACCATTTTCGCAGCAGCCCTTGGCTTTTCATGGGCTGCAGCACAAAGGTTTTAACGGTGGATGTAACCTGTGGAGCACTCTTCAAAATGTCCCTTATCAGTACCCCACCCACTCCAGCTATGATCACCGTATCGGCTTCGCCAGGATGTATGACCGATAGCCCATCTCCCACCCTTGCCTCGATCATGTCTTCCAATCCATGGGCCCTTATAAGGGCTTCTGCTTTTTTGAGCGAAGCAGCACTTATATCGGTTACAATGGCACTCTCTGCAATGCCTCTCTTGACCAACCAAACGGGAAGCTTTCCGTGATCAGTTCCAACATCCACGACGCACCTTGACGGTGGCACCATCTCGGCAACGCTGAGCAATCTTCCTTTCAACCGCATTCCATCACCTTAAACAAAAAAACACCGTTTTTATCCGGCGTTGTTGTTTACGACAAAAAGACATCTTTTGCCTTCATAATCTATTATAACCATCCAAGCTCCATTGGCCAACGTTACGGCCAAATATGGTTA
>NZ_VSCO01000025.1:0-16270 GCF_047459465.1 Caldicoprobacter sp.
TGTTTTCAAAACTCTTCTTTGTCATTATATCATTTCGGTCTACATACATAAGCTTGTTATAAAAAAAGGAACCCCATCGATCTAGGATATCTGGCAGGCTACGCTGCTGATGCCCTAGTAACCGGAAAGATTACAGGAAAAGCTGGTGAAAAATTTACGGCAGGAAAGCTAGGGGAAAGGGAAAAAATTATTCAAGTTTGATGCCAGCAACATAGGAGAATGGAAGAACGTATATTAATGATTGCAACTAAAATGCTGTGAGAATGATATTGCTTGCTATACGGTGTAAACATATATACCAAATAAAATGCCTTAATGAAACCTATTCTGGTTTCATTAAGGCATTTTATTTTCTATCCTCATAACCTTTATCGTCCCAAATACGGCAGGGGGTTGACGGGCACCCCGTCTTTCCTCACCTCAAAGTGCGCATGGGGTCCGGTCGATACTCCCGTGCTGCCCACCTTCATCACCGGTTGCCCTCTCTTTACCTGCTGTCCCGCTGATACCAGAATTTTGGATCCATGGGCATAGAGGGTAGTTATACCTCCTCCATGTTCAATGATTACGCAGTTGCCGTAACCGCCGTACCACCCTGCAAATATAACCGTTCCATCAGCGCCGGCCACAAAATTCTGGCCGTATATGCTTTGCCCCGGATTTGAACCAATATCTATGCCGGTATGCATCCTTTTAGTGCCGTAAACAGGATGGGTACGGTAACCAAAGTACGAGGTTATCCTATAAAATCCTGGCACCGGCCACGTCAGTATACCACCCGTATACTTTTGGCTGGATTGATTTTTCTTTTTCCGCTCCTCCTCCAGCTTTTTGAGCAATTCCTGTATGGTCTTCTCGAGCTCTTTTGACGTCTTTTCCAGCTCATCCAAATCGCGCTCATAGCGTTCCTGTTCTTCCTTCAACTTTTGCAACAGCTGGCTCTGTTCCTTCTTTTTCTGCTCAATCTCGGCTTTCTGCTTGGCCACCGCCTCTTTTTTCTGTTGAAGGGAGCTCTCCAGTTCCTCAAGTTCGGCTCGTTTTTGATCCACCTGGTCCCGATACTGCTTCATCTGATCAAGGACTTCCACATCAAAGGCTATCAGCTGTTGCACCATCACCATCCTGTCCAAAAACTCGTTTATGCTTTTTGCCTCCAAAAGCAATTCCAAATACGAGGAGCTGCCGTTCATATATATAGCCCTTATCCTATCAGCCATCAACTTTTCCTGCTTTTCAGCCTCTTTAATGGCTTTCTCCAGCTCCTTGCGCGTCCTCTCCAGCTCTCCCTGCGTATACTGCAGCTCTTCCTCCAGCTGACTTAGTTCCTGCTCCTTTTGCTTCAGCTGCTTTTCTATCTCCTTTAACCTGGCAGCCACATCGCTTTGTTGTTCCTTAACTTCCTCCAACTGCTTTTCGGTGTTCTTTATCTCCTGGTTTATTTCTTTAAGCTCCTGCTTCTTTTTGTCGATCTTGCTAGAGGTATTGGTATCAGCAATGGCCGTGGCCCCTGTCAAAGCAAATAAAATGGCAAATAGAAATACAATTACCCTGCGTCGCATCCCCTCAACCCCCTGAATCATTCCTTCTAAGTTGTCCACTGCGCATATACGAACAAATATAAACCCCTTTAAACGGGCAAAAAGGCTGCACTTCCCTATCATCTATCTATAGGCATGTCCAACCTTTTTGTTAAATAATAAAATTAAAAAGCAAGGATTCACACCTTTAAATATCTCCTGATGGACAGACAGCTTGCTAGAGCACCTACACACGCTCCTACCACCAAGCACACCTTAACCACATACAGAATTACATCGCTTAAAGGCAGTAATTGAAATATCCCCAGGTATCCCCACTTTAAGTTCATATAACTGCTCCTGTCAAGCAAAAACTTGTAAATCAGCGCTACCACGCCCGTGGCTATTACGCTCCCTATCACTCCCAGCATTAACCCTTCTATGATAAAAGGCCAGCGGATAAACCAGTCGGTAGCCCCAATGTATTTCATGATACCTATTTCCCTTCGCCTGGAATATACCGTCAGCCTTACTGTGTTGCCGATGATGATGGCAGCTACTGCCGCCAGAATAACCACAAGCCCCGCACCCGCTATACGGATAGTTCGAGCAAGCCATTCCACAAATTCAACTACCTTGCTACTGTAATTGACCTCTTCTACATAATACAGGCCTTTTGCCTTTTGGATAACCTCATCCACATATTCCGGCTTCTCTATCTTCACTAAAAAAGAATCGGGTAGAGGATTGTTTTCTCCGTTATACCCATCAAGCAAGCTCCCTTTATCTCCCAACTCCCGCTTCCATTTCTCAAGGGCTTCATGTTTAGAAACAAACTCAACATCGTAAACGCCCTGCCAATTCCTTATGTCCTGTTCCAGCATCGAACGTTGCTGATCTGTTAGGCCATCCTTCAAAAACAGGGTAACCTCCATTTTCGATTCCACTTCATCTACCATCACATCTAGATTGGCCACAACTATCAATATCAATCCCAGCACAATCAAAGTGATCATTATGGCGGTAACCGATGCCAACGACATTATCCGATTGCGAAGGATATTTTGAAACCCGTGGACAACGAAAAACCTCCAGCTACTAAGGTTCATCAAAATATCCTCCTTCCTGTTCATCCCTTATAAGGACCCCTTTGCGGAATTGAAGCACTCTCTTGCGCATGGCGTTCACTATATTTTTAGCATGGGTCGCCATGATCACCGTAGTGCCCCGCCGGTTTATAAGGCTCAATATTCTCATAATCTCCATAGCGGTTGCTGGGTCCAGGTTACCCGTCGGTTCATCTGCGATGAGTATTGACGGGTTATTTACAAGGGCCCTGGCAATGGCCACTCGCTGCTGCTCTCCTCCCGATAGCTGATATGGATAGGCATGGGCTTTGGCACCTAACCCCACCATATTGAGCACTATGGGCACCCTTCTGCGGATCTCCCTGGGAGGAGCCCCTACAATTTCCATTGCAAAGGCAACATTCTCATAGGCCGTCCTATCCAGAAGCAGCCTAAAATCTTGAAAAACCACCCCCAGTTTGCGCCGGTAATAGGGGATTTCCTTTCTTTTCAAAGAAGATAGGTCAATATCATCCACAATTATACTGCCCGATGTGGGCTCGATCTCCTTGAGAAGCAACTTCATCAGCGTAGTCTTACCCGCGCCGCTGGCCCCCACTACAAAGACAAACTCGCCGTTTGCAATTGTAAAGCTGACATTTGATAAAGCACATAAACCATTGGGATAAACCTTTGTTACGTTTTTAAACTGTATCAAGAGTAACACTCCCGCTTCTGCTTATCTAACATCATCATTATCTTGAAGGTAACGGCATCATGAAAGTTTCTGAGGTCAAGCCCCAGGGCTTTTTGTATCTTATCTAGGCGATACACCAGAGTGTTACGGTGAATATAAAGCTGCCTAGCCGTTTCGCTCAAGTTCAAATTGTTTTCAAAAAATTTATTGATGGTGGTTATCATTTCTTCGTTGAGCACCTTTTTAGCCTCTTCGTTAAAGATGGATTCACAATACTTTCGAGAAATTTGCACTGGAATTTCATGGAGAAAACGCTCCAAAAGCAAGCTGTCATATCTGTATATCCGTCCTATTACGTCATACATCAACCCTACTTCTATGGCCTGCATGGCTTCAAGATACGATTCCCTCAACTGAAAGATACTGGGCTTAATTCTGCCTATTCCAATGCAGATCTTGACGGTAGTCTCATTTAGGACGGTTTCCTCTATGGCAGCTGCCATCTGCTCCAGCTCATCCTCATTCATCTCGTCAAATATCCGCTTAACCAGTATTACCGTGCGGCTGTCAAACAGCACCAGAATATCTCCATGATTTTTAGGGAAAACTTTTAAAAGCAGCTTGTAGACCTGTTCGGCCTTCATATTGTCGGTACGTATGACGAGCACGCATCTAGCTATGTCGGGCTCAAGCTTGTACTCTCGAGCCAGCTCCTGAAGCTCAAGGTCGGATACTTGATCCAGTACAATCCTACGCACGACTTCTTCCCGATTGAGCTTTTGTATATTGGATTTCAAATAAAGCTCGATGATGGATGCAAGGAGCATGCAATAATTCCTAATAGCTTTGCTTACGCCATCCATGACTATAAAATAGGCCATAGCATTATCGATGCTGAACTTCAAATAAGTCCTGCCATTGTGAACAAATGTGAGACTCGCGTTTATGGCATCGTAGTCCCTGACTGCCGGTTCAGCTTGCCCCACTTTTTCCCTGTCACTGCTGGCCACAATCATCCCGCTAGCATCTACAATATCGATGGCTACCTCAATACTGCTGGCCACCCTGTCCAGTACCTTTTGCATCTTTTGCTCGGTCAGCATAATATTACCACCCAAATATAAGTATACATTAATTCATGGGATAAAAAAAGCAGAAATATTATCCATTAAGACAATATTTCTGCTTTTTTTGCAAAAATCCTCTTTTTTAATTTATAAATTAATTTAATTAAAATATTTATCTCATCAAGATGCTCTCTTCAGTATCTTTATCAAAGAAGTGCAGCTTGTTGGTATCAAAGGCAATCTTAATGGTGTCGCCCACTCTTGCCTTGGACCTCGGGTTAACCCTTGCCACTAAGTTCCTGCCAGACACCGTCAGATACAGGAAGGTCTCGGAACCCAACAGCTCCACAACGTCCACATGGGCCTTTACCGTACTGTCAGCAGCGCTTGCCAGGAATATCTCCTCATCATGGAGGTCCTCAGGACGAATACCCATTATCACTTCTTTGCCAATGTAGGAAGGATCCTTCAGTTTCCTCACCTTGCCTGCCGGAACTTTGATCTTGTTGCCTTCAAAGACGGCATATACGTCGTCGCCCTCTTTTACGAGATGTACATTGATGAAGTTCATCTGCGGGCTGCCGATGAATCCTGCTACGAACAAGTTGACGGGATAATCATACAGGTTCTGAGGAGTATCTACCTGCTGGATGAGACCATCCTTCATGACGACGATGCGCGTACCCATGGTCATAGCTTCGGTCTGGTCGTGGGTCACGTAAATGAAGGTGGTTTGCAATCTCTGATGCAGCTTGGTAAGCTCGGTTCTCATCTGCACCCTCAGCTTGGCGTCCAAGTTGGACAAGGGCTCATCCATCAAGAACACCTTGGGTTCACGCACTATAGCACGCCCTACAGCCACCCTCTGCCTCTGTCCACCAGACAGAGCCTTGGGCTTTCTGTTTAACAGATGCTCAATGTCCAGCATCCTTGCGGCTTCCCTTACACGCCTGTCAATTTCGGCCTTGGGTACCTTTCTGAGCTTAAGTCCGAAAGCCATGTTGTCGTACACCGTCATGTGCGGATACAGAGCATAGTTCTGGAAAACCATAGCTATATCTCTGTCTTTGGGAGCTACATCGTTGACCAATCTATCACCGATGTAAAGTTCTCCTTCGGTAATTTCCTCCAGACCGGCGACCATACGCAGCGTCGTAGTCTTTCCGCATCCAGAAGGGCCTACCAGGACTATGAATTCTTTATCGGCGATATCAAGGTTAAAATTGCTTACAGCAGTAACCCCTCCTGGATATACCTTGGACACGTTTCTAAAAGTTACACTTGCCATTTAAACCCCTCCACATAACAGTATTTTCCGCACCCCTAGGATGCAAAATTCAAAAAATTAAATACCGGGTATAACTATATTATAAAGCCTCCAGGACAATCTGACTATATATATTATTAACAAAAAAAGAGGATAGGTTTTTGAAAGTATTGCATAAATTGTTGAATATCTTTGTTATACATCTCTATTTTACAACCTATTACAGCCCATTTCAATAAAATATCGGCAAATGTGAGACAAAAAAATTTTTTAAAACACGTTCAACGGTTGTATTTTTATACAATGATATGTATAATTATAACATACCTATCAAAAAGCCAAAGGAGGATTTAAGGTTGATTAGGGTTAGCGTCGTTGGCGCAACGGGATATGCAGGAATAGAGCTGGTAAGGCTGCTTTACTCGCATCCCCAGGTGGAGCTGGTACATCTGGTATCCCAAAGCTTTGCTGAGCAGCCCATATCCAACATATACCCAAACTTCAAAGGATTGCTAAACAAAGCATGCAGTAGGCTGGATATCGACAGGATCGCAGAGGAAAGCGATGTGGTGTTCACTTCGCTGCCCCACGGAATCTCAAACCAGGTAATCCCCGCTCTATACCAAAGGGGCAAAAAGGTGATCGACTTAAGCGGTGATTTTCGATATAAATCAGTAAAAGTATATGAAAAGTGGTATGGGGTACGCCACGGACACCCCGACCTGCTGAAAGAATCGGTATATGGGCTTCCGGAATTGCACAGGAATGAAATCAAAACAGCCAGGCTGGTGGGCAACCCAGGCTGTTATCCCACCTGCGCCATATTAGGCTTGGCTCCGCTTGTCAAACATCAATTGATCCATTTAAATTCCATCATCATCGACGCCAAATCGGGAGCAACGGGAGCCGGCAGGGAACCATCACAAGGCCTTCTCTTTTGCGAAGTAGATGAAAACATAAAAGCGTATAAGGTAGCCACTCACCGCCATACCTCCGAGATAGAGCAGGAGCTCAGCATACTGGCCCAAAGGGAATTGGCCATATCCTTTACCCCTCATCTGTTGCCGGTAAAACGGGGAATTTTGAGCACTATATACGCCAACCTAAAGAAAACGCTGAACTTTGAGGACGTTTACAGCCTGTACAGCCAATTTTATGCGGGAGAGCCGTTCGTAGTGCTCCACCATGAAGGAAGCCTGCCCGAGATAAAACACGTAAATGGTTCAAACAGCTGCCATATTGGATTTGTGGTTGACAGGCGCACTAACCGGATAGTAGTGGTGACAGCCATAGATAACCTAATAAAAGGCGCAGGGGGGCAAGCCATACAGAACATGAACATACTGTTTGGCCTAGATGAGACTGTCGGCCTGCGTAGTCCCGGATGGTACCTATAAAAGGTTCTTCTTTCCATAGTACGCCATGTTCAAGAGCATTGCTTGAGAATTTTTGAATTCGAGAGGATATTTAACCGCCAAAAAGCAGATGTCATATGGGAGAGGAGAAAGGTTTATGGATGCACTGATTCACAAAGCCAACATATTGACCGAGGCCTTACCTTATATACAGCAGCTCAATAGCAAGACGGTGGTCATAAAGTATGGCGGGAACGCCATGATAAGCCAAGACATAAGCCTCACCATTATGCAGGATATCACCCTTCTCAAATATGTGGGCGTAAACCCTATCGTGGTGCACGGCGGTGGGCCCGAGATTACTAAAATGCTTGAGGCATTAAACATCCCATCGAAATTCCACAATGGGCTGCGCATCACAACCAAAGAAGCCATGGAAGTAGTCCAAATGGTGCTCACAGGAAAGATCAACAAGGACATAGTCTCCCAGCTAAACTCCTTAGGAGGTAAAGCCATAGGCCTGTGCGGGAAGGATGCCAATCTGATTGAGGTGGAACCCATGGAACCCATAGGTAAAGTAAACTTAGGCTATGTGGGAAAGATCAAAAAAATAAACTGCAAGGTGCTGGAAATACTGGCGAGGGATGAATACATCCCCGTAATCGCCCCCATAGGAGTAGGTCCAGACGGACACAGCTACAACATAAACGCCGATACGGTAGCCGGAGAGATAGCTGCGGCTCTAAAGGCCGAAAAGCTGATATTTCTCACCGACGTCGATGGGATAAGAAAGGACCCGCAAGATCCCGAATCCGTCATATCGATCATAACGGTAAAGGAGGTATACGACCTACTAGATCGGGGTATAATCACCGGCGGCATGATACCGAAGGTAATGGGGTGCATAAAGAGCATAGAGCAGGGCGTCAAACGCACTCATATCGTCAACGGCACTATCCCCCATCCCATCCTGCTGGAGATATTCACCGACAAAGGGATTGGCACCATGGTAACTCCCTGAGACTGGAAATATCCATAAAAGCAGTCATTGCAATAGCTGCTTTTATGCTATATTCTATTTTTAGAGGGAAATTTGCGAAAGAGGGGATAACATTGACCGCTAAATCAGAAAGACCACAATTTGCCCAAAACGTCCTTGCCAACCTGGCCATAATAGCCACCGTCATATTCTGGGGAATGTCCTTTGTAAGCTCCAAAGCCATTCTCAACGCAGGCGTACCTCCATTTACCATGGCCTTCCTCCGCTTTTTCATAGCCTCCCTGATTTTATTGCCTATCCTAAAGCGAAATCAACCTCATGCCCATATATCAAAAGAGGATAGGGTTCCTGTGTTGCTGAGCGCCCTTTCTGGAGTAACCATATACTTCCTGTTTGAAACCTGGGGAATAAAGCTGACATCGGCAGCCAGCGCATCCATGATCATTGCCAGCGTACCCGTATTTACCATATGTGCCGAATACGTCATCTACAAAAACCATATTTCGGCCGTCAAATGGCTTGGAGTACTGATGTCCATTGCAGGAGTGTATTTCATAATCAAAAGGGGCCAAGCCAGTGACAACAACCCGCAGGCCCTCTGGGGTAACCTGCTCATGCTGGGCGCTTGCCTGTCATGGGTTGCATACATATTGATAAGCAAAGGCTTAAACGGCAGGCTTTCGGGGCTAGCCCTCACCACATACCAGAGCCTGTTTGGAGCCCTGTTTCTCCTACCACTGGCTCTCCTGGAATATGAGCTATGGCGCCCCATACCTCCCATAGCGTGGGCAAACATAATATATTTAGCGGTATGCTGCAGCGCCATAAGCTATTTCCTCTATATATATGCTCTCTCCCACCTGGATTCGGTGGTCATCTCGTCGTATGTAAATCTCATACCAGTGGTAAGCGCCCTAGGCAGCGCATTTTTGCTTGGAGAAGAGATAACCCTGCAGCAGATTTTTGGCGGAGCAATAGTGATAGTTGGCGTTTATATAGTTAATCTAAAAAGGAGAAAACCTACAGCAGCCTCAAACGGGGAAAACACGTCATCAGCCATTGATCGAAGAGGCCAAGCATTATAAACCCCTGTAATGGCAATAAATGGCGTCGCCGAAAATTGCGCTTCGCTGTTTTCGCTGGCTGCTGCCAACATAATCCTCGAAACGGTAAAGGTTCCCGAATCAATGCAAAAAAGAGAGGGAATACAAAAGCAACCCCTCTCTTTTCATATAGATGTTCCCATCATTAACTCCCTTACCATCGCCTAAACATCGACATGATAAGTTAATGGCAGACTAAATATTTATGCTAATATTAGGCGTGTTTAATGGCCCCGGTCGGGCAGCTGTCCATGGCTTCCTGGACGTCTTGCTCCAGCTCGGGCGGAACATCGGCATCTATGGCTTCCGCCTTATCGTCGTCATTCCAGTGAAATACCTCCTCACATGTACTTACGCATAGCCCGCAGCTTATGCACAGGTCCTGATCAACGATTACTTTCAACTCCATTCCTCCTCTTCATTATTTCATTGAAATTCTCTATATATTTTTCCCACAAGTCCCTATCTTGATTTATACTTTTTAAGTGCTTTTACGGCAAAATCAAAGGTTGAAAAGTTAATGGTACTGTGTTATAAGTAAGTCGTACAGCAAAATAATTATGCACAACAGCCACATATGCATTTCAAATTTTAAGCATAAACCAGAAAGGAGCATTAATAATGACAGATTGGTTGTCTCAACAAAACCTCACCTTAATTGGGATGATTTCCAGCGTAGTAGCCGGTTTGGGCACTGGATTGGGAGCCATACCTGTATTTTTCACGCGTAAGATCTCCGATAAAACCATAAACGCAATGCTGGGGTTTGCCGCAGGGGTGATGCTGGCCGCTACATCTTTTAGCCTGGTAACGCCAGCCATAGAAAAGAGCGGTGGAGGCCTCATGGGAGTAGTTAACATTTTGGTGGGCATTGTGCTGGGCGGTCTATTTCTGGATTACATAGACAAGGCCATACCCCATTTTCACACGGTGGCAGGCATGGAAGGCAAACAAAAGAATTGGAACCGAATATGGCTGTTCATAATCGCCATCACCATACACAATTTTCCCGAAGGGCTGGCGGTAGGTGCAGGGTTTGGAGATTTTGACTACGCCAACGGATTGGCTCTCACCATAGGAATAGGCATACAGAACATACCTGAGGGATTGGCCGTGGCGATGGCTCTAGCCACCCAGGAGAATTACCCACTTGGCAAAGCCTTTTTCATATCCCTGCTGACGGGGTTGGTGGAACCAGTGGGTGCCCTTATAGGCTTAGGCCTAACCCAGCTGGCACGCCCCATATTGCCGATCACGTTAGCCTTTGCAGCTGGCGCCATGCTATTTGTAATCAGCGATGAGATGATACCCGAAACCCACAGGCGTGGCCAGCACAGGATCGCTACCTATGGCGTGCTTGTAGGATTTGCCGTAATGGTAATTCTGGATACCCTTATATGATAAACTAACTCATATGATAAAGTAAAAAGTAAAATTTATGGCTTTTGCAGTACAAGAGGTGAGCCTACATGGTAGTTGGGGTATGCAAAATAAATCTCTTCATGGAAGAGGCATTTTCATTAAAAGAAAAAAGGCGTATACTCAAAAGCCTTATAGAGCGCCTCAAAAGCCGCTTCAATGCCTCCATCGCGGAGGTGGATCTAAACGATAAATGGCAAACTTCTGTGCTGGGCATAGCATGCGTATCCAACGAAGGGGGACACGTGGACAGCATGCTGTCCAGCATCATAGAGTTCGTGGAAAACGATGGGCGTGTCATCATAACCCAATGCAGTACCGAGAAGATATATGTTTAGTCATATGTTTAGTCATATGTTTAGTCGTCGACCCGCGCCACCACAATGCGGAACCCTTCTACTTTGATCACCTTCACCTTTGTGCCCTTGGGAATGAACTCCCCTTCGGTTATCACATCTATCCTGCGATCACCGATCTGGACCGTTCCCGATGGCCTGAGCATGGACAGGGTGACGCCTTCCATCCCTACCAGGCTTTCCTCGGGCGGGACGCTATTATACCCCTGCTCCTTATCCAGCCTGGAATGAAGCAATAATGTGCGGGATATCTTCCCTCCTCTTGTGGCTGAGCGATAAGCCCATACCAAAAGCGATGCGATGACCAGCAGTACGGCAGCTATTATGCCGATCAAAACAGGTGGGGAAACCACGCGGGAGGCAACCACTACGCCTATTATCAGCGAGATAATGCCTATTGTACCCGCTACGCCAAAGCCAGGTGTCATAAATTCGATGGCCACCAGCACAGCCCCCAGTATGAACAACACCGCCATTAACCATCCCATGTGCTCAAATATCTCTATAAAGGCCATGGCGACTCCCCCTTCTGACTCTTCCTTCAAATCCTTTCCTCGTGACGCAATGCTGCAAGACCGTCGCCCCGCTGCTCTCATCGGGGTTTCACCCCGGGTTGCACTCCCACTTCAGATAATTAATTATGAAGCCGCTTATCAAATGTTTTTCATTATTATGCTTTCAACTATATCGGCCACCTCTTCGCATACATCGCAGCAATTTTCGAAGCATTCAAACACCTGCGTCCAGGCTATCACCTCTATGGGATCCTGGGCTTCGACGTAAAGCCTCCTCAAAGCAGCGGTGTACAGCCTGTCGCCTTCTTCCTCCATGTCATTGAGTTCTACGATGTATTTGTGAATGGTAGAAGATTTACGGAAATTATGGAACTCATGCATCAATTCCCTTAGAGTCTGGGTACACCTGGATATTATCCTTACAAACTCAATGCTCTCATGGCGTATGGATTTTATATTATACATGTAAAGGCGCATCAATATCTCTTCAATGGAATCCACCACGTTGTCAAGCTGGTCTGCCAGCCTGATTATGTCCTCCCGTTCTATGGGAGGCAAAAATTCCTTTAGCAGATGGCGTAACATCTCATGCTTTTCAGCATCGGCAGCATGCTCTATGTTGTGGATTTCAGCAATCTTTTGTGAGAGCCCTTCAATTTTATAATTGTCGATGGTGCTTTGCAGCATTTGGGAGGCTTCACATGCGCGCTCAGCCACTTTTTTAAACATTGCATAATAGTCGTAACCTTTTCGCCTTAACATCTGTACCTCCTACCTTTAATTTATATACTTTTACATTTCACATTTATTCCTGAACTAAACAGAAAGCAAACGCCTAAATGGCTCATCAGAAGAGCCACATGAACAGCTTGGCCATTAAAAAGCCGATAAGGCCACAACCTGGGAAAGTCAAAATCCAAGTAAGCACCATCTCTTGCACCAGTGACCACTTTACCGAGGAAATGCGTTTGGCCGATCCTACGCCCATGATAGCAGTGGTCTTGGTATGGGTGGTGCTCACCGGGAAACCCAGCAAGGAGGATAACAGAAGGCATACAGCCGCAGCCAAATCAGCAGAAAATCCCTGATATTTTTCCAGCTTCACCATATCCATGCCTACCGACTTGATGATCCTGTATCCCCCAATCGAGGTTCCCAGAGCCATGACCAGCGAACACAGTACTATGAGCCATAAGGGAATTTGAATCTGTCCCGTCTCAATCTGTCCTTTTACCAAAAACATACCTAGCAAAAACACGCTCATGAACTTCTGCCCGTCCTGTGCGCCGTGCATGAAGCCCATGGCCGCAGCGCCAAATATCTGTGCATTTCTAAAGAATCCCTGCGTCTTTCGCCTATCTACCTTTTTGAATAAAAATCCCACCACTTTAACGGTTACAAAGCCAAGGCCAAATCCTAAAAATGTTGACAAAACAAGGCCATAGATGACCTTTACCCACTCTGCCCCATCTATTCCCGAAAAACCTCCCTGAAGGGCTATGGCCGCACCCGAAAGGCCAGCTATAAGGGCATGGCTTTCGCTGGTGGGGATCCCAAACCACCAGGCAGCGGTAGCCCACGTCACTATAGCAAATAGAGCAGCACACAAGGCCGCCAGTGCCGTATGGGTATCTCCGCGAAAATCCACCATATTGTATACCGTCATGGCAACGGAATTATTTAGGATAGTCATGATAAGCACGCCCAAGAAATTGAATACGGTGGCCAGCACTATGGCTCCGCGCGGATTCAAGGATCGTGTGGAAATGCAGGTGGCAATAGCATTTGGCGCATCAGTCCAACCGTTGACAAGTATGACTGCCAAAGTTAACACACTTGTTACAAAGAGTGCAGGAATTGTGAAGAGCTGCTGTAAAAATTCTATAAACGAAATCTCCATCATCCTCTTCCTTCCGCCTCACAGATTTTTAATGCCATCGTAATACATTCCCAACAAATACAATATAATGACATATATTAATGAGAGTTATAAGCACAAAATACCCTCATAATAGTATCATATTCTCCTTTGAAGTGCAATAGCTTTAATTTATCTTCAAATTTTGACATAAATCAAGCCAATAGCCATATTGAAAGCTCTGCAGGTTGCCTTCTCAGAGCTCCTAAAAAGGTTACCATAAAGGTGTAATTTATTTTATTCATCATTGTCAAAACAGGATCAGCGAATATGTCATGTTTAATTTCTGGTAATGCTACCAATTACACTTTTGTTTTTGCAGAATTAGAGTTATAGAAGCATTATCAAAACCAAAGTATGTCCAGCTGGGCTTCCTTATTTAACTATTTGCCAAGGTTCCGTTTGCACAAAATTTAGGTAAATAGACAATTGGCTTTATGGCCTTATGACTTTATGAATAATTGCTATTTTATTTATTAATACTAATAGTGTTTACTTTAGTAATAACCAAAATTAATAGCAATGGAGGGAAAAGTAGTGAGAAAATTATCTGAGGCAGAACTATTGATGTTGACAGAGTTGTTAAAGATGGAAGCTGAGGGACTCGCAACAGCCAGAGCAACTCTTATGTTGATTGAAGACAGCGATTTAAAAAAGTCTGCAGAAGCAGGTATAATGGCAGCGGAAGCAAGAATAAAAGGGATGCAGCAATTCATTAATGAAAATCAAGTTTTAAACAGTGAGGAGGTACATTAAATGGGATTAAAAGAGGTATTAGGCCAGAAAGTGACGAACTTATCCGATGAAACTATCGCGAATAACGCTTTAGCTGTGAAAGCTTCGGCTGCAAGTGCATACCTAGCAGCAACGCTTAAGGCGGTAACGCCAGAATTAAGGCAGCTGTTTAGTGCAAACTTAACACAAATAATTGGTGAACACACTGCACTAACGCAACTGGCTGCAAATAAAGGATGGTTGAACCCGTATGAAAAGCCAGAAAAGCAGTTATTTCAAACATTTAATCAATCTAAAGAAATTTTAGACACCTATATAACTGAGTAATGCATGCCAAAGGGCCGTAAAGGCTCTTTTCTTTTGTTAACAAAAAAATCTTTTTTAACAGTGGATATATCAGTTTTTCCTATGAACAGCTGCGTGAGAATAAGAATGAGGTTGTTAACTTCTAGCTTGGGCTAGCCGAAACTACTACCGCTGTCATAGGAAAAGCATCCATAAATTCCTTCATAGCAAGTCCCTAGAGCCACCACCAATACATAGGAGCCGTACAAAATAAAAAACCTTCGGCCAAAACCGAAGGTGTAGACTTAATTGGTGGGACCTACTGGACTCGAACCAGTGACCTCCACAATGTGAGTGTGGCGCTCTCCCAGCTGAGCTAAGATCCCGTCCCTATTCAGCTATTGTTATTATATACCCGAAACTCTGCATTTGTCAATAGAAAAATCCACATCGGCACCTCAAGCTGTTCAAAAGCCTGACCTGCCTTGATGCAGCATATCCATTACGCTCTCCGAATGCGTCCTGTGGAAAAAGGCGTAGGCATAGTAAGGCAAGCGCCCCACAAACAGAGCAAAGGCAAACAAAAACGGCAGGTATTTCGGCCATGGCAGCAGATCAAATTTAATAGGAAGATAAGCGGTATACAGATAGTTGCTGCCTATAAGCATATTCACCATTCCGGTAAACAGCGCACATATCATAAGAACGCAATATGCCTTCTTCACATTTCCTATATCGGGTCTATAGTTCAAATAGGGAAGCATAAATGCGATAAACCCCATAACTGCGTGATAAAGCAGGCTTTGAAAGCTCCGAAAATGGAACACCGGATATTGTTGAAGGGTGGGAAGGGGAATTATTAGGGCCAAAATAGCCCCCACCGTCCCATACGCATAAACAAACTCACATATATATTCCCCTATCTTCCACACCCACTTTGAAGCTTCAGCAGCGCCGGAAACATCGAAATGACCAGGCATTTTATCTTCCTTGCGCTGCAGAAAAAGGGCCAGCGGAATGGCAAACATCTGTATGCCGCAAAGCTGAAGGGGTAAATCTTCTTTTATGTCAAAAATCCCCGTATATACATCCCATACAAACCTGCAAACATTGAGAAAGACTAAAAAGACATAAGCCCAAACAGACCATAAAAACCGCAAACGGTATTCCTTATACTTAACATGAGCAACGGCTATATAAATCAGAATAAACAGCAACAGCATTGCCGAGATATGAGAAACAGTAAAAGGCCTATAGGGGCCGTTTTGCAAAAGCAGCGGGTCATCCTTACCAGCAAAAAACAACCTGAACACGGCAAACCACCCCATCCATTGGCACATAACCAACTCTACATTTAAGCAGCATAGCCGATTTTGAAAAACAGCAAAGCCAGGAATTATAGAAAACAGTAAGCCGGAGCAACGCTGCTTCTATACAAGCTTCCTATTGACTCTTTGGTGTGGCTACCGATTAAATACCCATCACCATAATGTTATCTGATAATATTATAATGCAAATTTGGCATAAATTCTACTAATGGAAAATAGGAACTGCACATGCTCGCTCATCTTAGGCAATGAATCCGATACACCGTTTGGCGATGTAGAGGCTGCGCTGCAGGCGGACAGCATTGTGCACAATAGTAGGCTGCAAAGTAAAAAATAACGCATATGCCTTCCCTTTATAGCACTACGCAAAATAGACATATCCAGATCTCAAAAAGTCATTTCAAGCGCTGGCCTAAAGGCTTACCCTACAAATGTATACCCTTTATGCAAGGTTATCCCTTCACTTTATTATACAGGAAATTAGTTACAAATTAATTAGAAATTTATAACAAATCCTTTACGCATCAACCAATTCGCGTCAAAACACCGGCATCCATCTCATAAACGGTATCGCAAAGCGCCTCTATGTCCTCGGCATAATGGGATGACAATATAATGGTAGCTCCTTCCCTGTTTAATTC
>NZ_VSCO01000026.1:0-16246 GCF_047459465.1 Caldicoprobacter sp.
TCTGTATACGGGCCCTTCATCGAAGCTGGCTATCCCGGTGGAATCATACTGGAAGACGTCCCGGTACCTATAAAGGGGTTAGAAGACCAATGGAACGGCAGAGGCTATCCCCTCAATTTCAACCACAAATTCAGTGGGCTTGTGGATGTACGCACAGCCATAAAAAATTCCATAAACGTGGCAGCCGCCAGAATAGTAAAGGAACGCGTGGGCCCCAATTACTCAGCTGAAAAGCTTTTGGAATTGGGCATAACCAGTTCGCCATATGTAAACGAAAAAGCGGTGTCCAACCTTGCCCTTGGCCAGGACGGAATAAACATGATCGAAATGGCAGCGGCATATGCCACCATAGCCAATAAGGGAGTTTACCAAACCCCCGTATCCTTTACCAAAGTGTTGGATAGAGACGGAAATGAGATCCTCAACAAGGATAACATTCAGGTAAAAAGGGTGGTCTTCAAGGAAAGCACAGCTTTCATCCTGACCGACTGGTTAGAAACGGTGGTAAATAGCGGCACTGGTAGCAGAGCCAAGTTTAAGAAGGCCATGCACATTGCGGGCAAAACCGGTACCCTCAATGATTTCAAAGGCGTGTACTTTGCTGGGTTTACCCCTTATTATACAGCAACCGTATGGATAGGCCACGACCTTTGGAAACCCTTAAAGGATGATACTCAAGGAGGATATTATGCCGCTCCTCTGTGGAAAGCGGTAATGGAGCCTATACATCAGAATCTCGAAAACAAGCCGTTTTATGAGAAAGTGCCCGAAGGAGTAGTACGCGTCACCGTATGCAGCGTATCTGGCAAGCTGCCTAACGGTACGCTGTGCGAAAACGACGCAAGCGGCCGTGGGCTGGTAACTGAGTGGTTTCCGGTAGAAGCCGTCCCAAAGGATAAATGCGATGTGCATCAGGAAGTCGAGATATGCCAATACTCGGGTAAAATCGCCTCGCCATACTGCCCGAGGGAGCACGTGGTTAAAAAATCGGTGGTTGTATTGCCGGAAGATTCACCCCTTCGGCAGTTGAGCGATGATCAACTACAAAAGTATCTGCCAGGTGCGTTTAAGGATATGGTGGATTTTTCAACCCTTGACTACAACAACCCCGAGGATAATCAATACTTTTGCCAGCTGCATACGCAGGAATGGTATAATTCGCAGCAGTTCAAGGAAGATCTGTTCAGGCGTGCACAGGAACTGATAAATTCGATACGCCATAAGATGTCCGCTCCCGAATATCGAGGCAAGTTGAGCGACAAAGAACGTAACACCCTCGAAAAGGCGATTGAAGCGTTGCTCAACAGCTTCAATCAGGCAACGGTTGAACCTCCTGCAGAAGGTAAACAGCCATTGACCCAGCTGCCACCGTTCGACCCACGGCCCGTAGAACAAAGCATGGCCCAATTATCAGAGCTTTCAAAAACTATCTTCGAGGCATTAGACAGCCAACTTGAGCAGGAAACCTCAGACGAATATCAATATCTACCCTCTCCACCATTCCCTTAAAGCCATCGTTCAGCGATGATGTCATAAAACAAAAAAGGCGAAAACAACAAAAAGAGGGGTACTAAACTAAAGTGCCCCTCTTTTTTATCTCTTCATCTTCGGGTTGAACAGTACAGCCGCCAGATAGCCAAATACCACTGCTGCTGTAATTCCTCCGGCAGCTGCCCTTACGCCGCCCGTAAAAGCGCCTAGAACTCCCATCTCATCTACTCCCTTCATTGCCCCCTTGGCAAGGGTATATCCAAACCCCGGGAGTGGGACGGTAGCTCCTGCGCCGCCGAATTTTACGATGGGTTCATACACCCCTATGGCAGTCAATATAGCACCCAGCGTTACAAAACAAACCAGGATTCTAGCTGGCGTCAGGTTGGTTTTATCGATGAGTATCTGACCGATAACGCATATCAAACCGCCAACTACAAAGGCCCTCAAATACTCCATGTTTCATCCCCTATCCATATCAATGGTTATGGCATGGGCAATACCCGGTATGGATTCGCCCTGCTGGGTACTGGTGGTGCTGAGCAGGGCTCCTGTGGAGAGCAGCAAAATGCGCTTGTAAACGCCTTCCTCCATCTTTCTTAAAATATAGCCTCCAAAGACCACTGCGGAGCATCCGCAACCGCTGCCCCCCGCATGTACGTCCTGTTCCCTGCTGTATATCTCGCAACCGCAGTCGATAAATCTATCGCTTATGTCATAGCCCTCTTTCTTCAAAAGGTCAATGGTCAGCTCCCTTCCAAACCAGCCCAAGTCACCGGTGACAATGAGGTCGTATGCCTCTGGGCCCTGCCCTGTATCTTCAAAATGTGCCTTTATGGTAGCTGCCGCCGCCGGAGCCATGGCAGCGCCCATGTTATAGGTGTCGGTTATGCCATAATCTATAACCCTGCCGGTAGTTACATGGGTAATGTATGGGGGTTTTTCATCGTTGGACAGCAAAAATGCCCCTGCACCCGTTACAGTCCAATGCGCGGTGGGCGGACGCTGGGTCCCCATCTCGAGGGGGAACCGATATTGCCTCTCGGCGGTACAGAAATGGCTGGAAGTCACGCACAGCACAAGATCAGCATACCCGGCATTGATAAGCATAGCCCCTAGGGACATAGATTCGGTTAGGGTTGAACAGGCGCCATACAACCCAAAAAAGGGTATCCCCAATGTTCTGGCAGCAAAATTGGCAGTTATGATCTGGTTGAGCAGGTCACCCCCCAGGAGATAGTTTACATCCTGAGGCTGCTTCCCAGCCCTGATAATTGCCATCCTTGCTGCTTCCTGATACATGCGGCATTCTGCCTTTTCCCAGGTTTTTTCACCCCACATATCATCCTCCAACACCACATCGAAATACTCGCCCAGGGGCCCCTCTCCCTCTTTCTTCCCTACTATGGTCGCCCTGGATAGGATGCAGGGCGGATTTTCAAGCCTTACCGTTTGACCACCTAATCGATATTTGGCCATATAGTTCCCTCACTTTACAAAGAAATATATTAACCCGACTAATACCGATGTGCTGATGCCGTACACCAGAACAGGGCCAGCTATGGAAAACAGCTTGGATCCCACTCCAAAGACGTATCCTTCCTTTTTGAATTCCATAGCAGGCGACACTATCGAGTTGGCAAACCCGGTAATGGGTACCACCGATCCAGCGCCGCCATACTTCCCTATATCGTCATACACTCCCAGCCCAGTCAGCAACGCACCTATGAAGATCATCACTATTGCGGTAAAAGCCGAAGCCTCTTCGGTGTTTAAATTGAAGTAGCTCTTCCCCAAATTGCTCACAGCCTGTCCTATGGTACAGATGGTTCCCCCTACTAAGAATGCCAATACGCAATCCCTCAAAAGATTTGACTTTGGCATCTTTCGCTGAACGTATTCCTGATACTCCTTATTTAGCTTTTGCTGTTTCACGTCCACCTTTTTAATACCCCCTTTCTTGTTATTTTAGAGCTGCTAATTTAATTTATCCCACCGTAGATGCCGAATTATTCTTTTTATTTTTCGAGTCCCTGCTATTTGACAGCTTTCTTATAAGGTCATGCCTCTCCTCTTTTTCCTCAATATTTCTCATTTCGGGCACTGATGTTTTTATCTGATGATAGCATTCCATCGGCTTCCACGTCCTTCCACTTCTTTAATAAAATCCAGGTGCTAACCAGTAAATGAGGGAACCGACTATTTTGCCCATTATTATGGCAAAAACCAGAATATATATGAACTTTATTATCCCAGCGTAGCTTGAAACTACGTACAAAACGCCCAATACTTCTGCCAGCGCCGAAGCCAGCATTCCAACGAACATGCCCATAAACACAGCTATAATGGGAATCACAAATTTCCCCATGGAAAATTTCACATCCATCACATATACAAGAGCAGACAAAAAAGTTCCCGCCAAAATGGACAGTTTGACAACAAGTACATGCTTCCTTCTGCCACTTAAGACTACAAGTCTTGGCACAATATCCAAGGCTATAAAAAGCATTGACAACCCTCCACCCACTACAAGCCCGCCTGCCAGGCCGATAAGCACCTCAAGCAACGCTGTTACCCATTTCAATCTTCCTCTTTCTCCTCCTCATCTCTTTTATAGGAAAATATTTCCCTTTCGTAGGTGTATATTTCCAACTCCAGAGGCCCCGGATTCCCCCTTTTCTTTCCGATGGAAAAAACGTCAAAGAACACAGCTATGCCTATGCCTACACCTATGGAATACGGAATGCTTATAAGGAGGGGACGCGAACTCTTTTCCCCGGTAATGATATAATGCAGGTTGCTGTGTACCTGATGCATGTTGACATCGGCATGAAAATACATTATGGCCAATCCCGAGCCAATCATCAACAATAAAGCTACGGCTGTCAGCTTGAGCCAATCAACCAAACCATTTGAAGGCCTCTGGTCCTTGTATTCTATAAGCGCTTTTCCATCTCCAATCACATGTATATCTGATACCCCCGTTTTTTCGCTTATAAGCCTTATGACCTCAATGGCAGTTATAATGTGATTTCTATTGTGGTGAGCTTGCAATATCACGATATCTTTGATGGCCTCTTCCACATGTTGAGAGCACAGGATTTCTATTGCATCTATAAGATATACTGGCTTTCCCCTTTTCTTTATGATATTAGGTTTAAATTGAAAAAAAATAGGGGCACTTTGATTAGTCTGGTCCATAAGCGTTCTTCCCTTGGTTATACTTCAAAACGCAGCTTTTTCCTCCACTTTTTCCTGATAAACAAATCGGGCTCCCGAATAGGTTTTATCCTGCTGTAAGCCTTTATTGAGCAACCATACGGAAACAGCCACTGCTGCTAGAAACATCACGGAAATCATAACTATGGCCACGCTCTTGACTCTAGTCCTCATTTGCCATTCCTCCTAATAATTATCTTAAATTCCACTTCACCTTTAGTATGTGCTCAACATGGCTTTTTATCCAAAAAAAAAATAAGCGTCCGGATCGATCAACCGCGGACATCTTCATAGCATCTCTCTCATTTTCAAAAGCACCTTTTTTTCAATCCTTGAAACCTGTACCTGGGATATGCCCAATTCGTTGGCAATGTCGCTCTGGGTCCTATCCTGAAAATACCGCATTATGATGATTGCCCTTTCCCTTCTGTCCAACTTTGCCAGCATCTCTTTCAGCATGATGCGGTCTATAAGCTTTCCCATCTGGCTGGTATCCTGATGAATCTTGTCTATCAGCAATATAGGGTTATCATCATCTTCATATATGATATCGTATATAGACGAAGGGATACGGTTTGCTTCCATTGCATGGACTATTTCTTCGGGCGAAACGCCCATCTCGCCTGCAATCTCATTGATGGTAGGCTCCCGGCACAGCTTGTTCTTAAGCTGTTCCTTGACGGTCTGAGCCCTGCTGGCCAGCTCCTTCAATGACCTGCTCACCTTTATGGGGCCATCATCCCTCAAGAATCGTTTAATCTCACCCATTATCATGGGAACGGCGTAAGTGGAAAATTGTACATTGAAGGAAGGATTATAGTTGTTTATAGCCTTGATAAGTCCGATGACCCCTATTTGAAACAGGTCCTCGTATTCGTAGCCCCTGTTCAAAAAACGCTTTACGATGCTCTTTACAAGGGCAATATTCCTCTTTACCAGCTCCTCTTTCGCCTGCTCATCCCCATTCTGAGCCCTGTTTATCAGCTCTAATATCTCATTTTGCGGAAGCGTTTCCTTTCCTCTTTCCCCACCAAAGGCTTCAACCCTGTCCATCATTTCTCCTCAGCTCTCCACCGGCACTCTTTAGGTATTTTACCAGCTTAACCCGTGTGCCCTGCCCAGGAGCCGAAATCACCTCTACTTCGTCCATGAAGGTCTCCATGACGGTAAATCCCATGCCAGAGCGTTCCAGCTCGGGTTTTGAAGTATAAAGCGGCTGCCTTGCCTTCTCTATGTCCTCTATTCCCTTTCCCTCATCTATGACTTCGATCTCGATTTTCCCTTCATACAGCTTTGCTATTACGGTTACAATTCCTATGGTGTTTTCATATCCGTGAATGATGGCATTAGTCACGGCCTCTGATACAGCGGTCTTTATATCGGCAATCTCCTCTAAGGTGGGGTCGAGCTGAGCCGCAAAGGCAGCAACAGTGACCCTGGCAAACGATTCATTCTGCGATTTGCTCGGGAACTCCAAGCGCATCTCGTTTATAGGTTCCACTATTCATCACACCCCCCTACGGCGGACAGCGCTTCTTCAATGCTGTCGTATTTCCTTATTATCCTGTAAAGGCCCGACACCTCCAGCACCTTATTGATCTGAGGTGTGACATAGACCACCGAAACCGCCCCACCCCGCTGTGAAACCACTTTGTATCTCCCGATGAACACCCCGATACCCGAACTATCCATGAACTTAAGCTGGCTCAAATCAAATATCATGTACTTTATGCTTGGATCTTCAAGCATGCTGTCCAGCCGCTCCCGTACTGCATCGGCAGTGTGATGATCCAACTCCCCTTCAATTTTGACCACCAGCGCCTGTTTGATTCTACAGCTAGAAATTTGCAATGAAATCCCTCCTCCAGCTTACAGGCATAATACACTTATATATTCTTCGTCCGCTTCAATTCTCCTTCAGAGAATATTGGCTATTTTTGTATTTTATATTAAAAACATACAAAAATCCCTTCGATATTTGTCGAAGGGATTTTTGCGTTACGGAACCTCTACCTCCTGTATTTCCACCCTAATCGACTGCGTCTTGTTCATGTCTTCGATTATCTTCCTTGCGTCGGTCCAGTTCTTGTACTTTTTCTTTTCTTCCTCGGTAAGTATGACCTCGTCCAGCAGCTGCCTGCCAGTCATGGGCTTATCGCTTACATAGGTTTGCATTATAGGATTGTTTTCAACAACGGTTAGAATAGCGTATACGTACTTCATAGCTTCCTCCAAACCCTCTCCCTTATGTATTTTCCCTTACCAGTTTACAACATAAAGGTTAAAAGTTCAATAACCTGACAAACTTATTCGGGCATCAAAACGACTGCTACCACCTTATCGGGTGGATCCTGTATAGCTATATCGCCATCCACCTTTAAATCGCGTACCCTTATGGCATCGCCCGGTTTCATATCCCCAATATAGACATCAATGTGGGACGGCAGCAGATGGGCAAAGCCTTCTATAGTGACGGTTTCGGCCTGTCGCTGCAAAACCCATCCTTTGCCTTCCAGCTTATCGGCTCCTACAAGCCTTATCGGTACATTCATGCTCACCTTTTTGTTGCCCTCTAAGTCCTGAAGATCTATGTGAATAATATCACGGGTAACCGGATCCCGCTGAACCTCCTTCAACACCACAGTCCTTATATCTTCTTCCATAGCTATTTCAAAGATAGCAGACTCGCCAAGCCGGTGTATCAGGGAATTCAATTCCTTCTTGCTGGCTGCAAGCTGCCGCAGTGACGCATTGCCGCCGTAAAAGTTAATAGGAACAAAACCATGGCGCCTCAATTGCTTGGTGCTTTTATCCTGTTCCCTGCTAAATACCTTCAGTACCCTGTCGTTCACCCAATCACCCTTTCCTCTCATAAAATGGCGCTTTTTTATATTATTTCCCATTGAGCTGGATTTTATAACCTCGGCATAAAACAAAAAAGCAGCAGGAATTCCTGCCGCTTTACGATTTTAATTTAAATAGCTATTACCACCATCTGCGCGGGAAAAATCTTCTTCTCCTGCGGAATAGTTCGGATAGGAGTATGATAGCGATCAAATCCCTCAGTATGGGAGTCCGCCGACGTTCCAGCTGGAGGTTTTCGACATCCAACTTTTGATGCATTTTGCCCCCTGCATACTCCTCCAGTTCTGGCATCTCCTTTACGCACATGTCATAGCACCTGTTTATCATCTCCTCTATCTGAGCCTGGCTAGGATAGAGGACGTAAGGATTATCCATCTCGTCACATATCCTGCATACATAAGGATAAATTTTATAGTATATTTCGGGATACATGACGGGACAGGCCATGTCGTCATAGATTTCGGGCTCCATCCAAGGAATCATATGCCCATACCTGTAGTGATACTCCACAGGGTACATACATTCAGGCATCCACAAACGATCGTCGTAATTCAAGATACCGCCTCCCCCATGCTTAAAATACCTTTTTGCTATATACAATATATGAGGAAGGCTTTTAAATGGTTCTAACCCTACGCCGTCACTCGCCTTTTATGGCATTCCGTTATAATCCGGTCAAGTTCCTCTTCGTCGAGGGTTTCCTTTTCCAGCAATGCCGTCGCCACAGCCTTGAGGACATCCCTATGCATGAGCAGCAAGGACTTCACCTCTTCATAGTAGCTTTCCATGGTTTGCTTGCACTGCGCCAGCACCTCATCTGAGACCTGGCGTATGCCGTTGCTGTAGAGAACGTCGTAATTGAGAAGGCCCGTGCCTTTGCCCATACCAAGGCGCCTTATCATATCGAGCAATGTCTCAGTAGCTCTTTCCAGGTCATTGGAAGCGCCGGTGGTGATGTTGTCCTGGCCAAACGTTATCTCTTCGGCGGCTCGGCCGGCCAAGGCTATCTTAATGCTGCTTTCCATATCCCTTTTTCGATAATACATTCTGTCCGGAGGGATGTTCATGCTGAAACCGCCCATCCCTTTGGTGTTGGGTATTATGGTAACCTTTGAAACCCTGTGCTGCGGCGCTATCAGCTTGGTAACCAGCGCGTGACCCGCTTCATGGAATGCGGTAACCTCGCGGTCCATCCTGTCTATAGTGCTCCTATCCTTCTTTTCCAATCCAGCTATGACGATATAGAATGCCTTATCTATGTCTGCCTGCTCGATAAATCCGCTATCCCTCTTGGCTGCCAGTATTGCTGCCTCATTCATTAGGCTTTCCAGCTTGGCTCCACTAAAATACACCGTCTGTTGCGCTACCTTGTAAAGGTCAACGTTCTTGGAAAGGGGCTTACCCCTGCTGTGAAGTTTCAATATCTCATACCGGCCCTTCACATCTGGCAGCCCAACTTCAATATGCCTGTCAAATCTCCCGGGCCGAAGCAACGCCGGATCCAGCACATCCAGGCGATTGGTAGCACCTATCACTACGATGCCTTCATTATCCTTAAAGCCTGACATCTCTGCCAAAAGGGCGTTCAAGGTCTGATCGCGTTCGTCATTGCCACCTCCATCGATACCCCTATCCCTCTTCTTACCCAGAGCGTCAATCTCATCGATGAATATCACACACTTGCCATTTTCCCTAGCTTTCTTAAACAGGTCGCGAATTCTTCCGGCACCTACGCCTACGTACACCTGCACAAAATCGGAACCCGATACGGCATAAAAAGGCACATCGGCTTCACCGGCTACCGATTTTGCCAGCAAAGTCTTGCCGGTTCCAGGCGGGCCGTATAGTATGATGCCCCTGGGCAACCTTGCACCGTACCGTGCATACTTCTCAGGATTTTTTAAAAAATCTATGATCTCCCTCATGCTCTCTCTGGCTTCGTCCATGCCGGCCACATCATCAAAAGTGACCTTCTTTTCCTCCTCAGGATATACCGAAATGGATGATATTTTACCCATGCCTCCTTGTGCCTGCCTCACCGTTTTGGTAGACAGAAAATACAAAAAGCCTGCAAATACGCCCATGGTGATAAGAAAACTTCCGGTGTCCCTTATTTGCGTCCGTCGGCTCATCTCATCCACTGCGACACCCTTTTTGAGGAGTTCCTCCTTAAACCCTTCCTTTCGCGGATTATCGGTTATAAACTGGCTCCCATCTTGAAACTCTCCTTTGAGCATATCCCCATCGTCAAGATAAACTTTCGCAACCTTGCCCTCATCCACCGCCGTTATGAATTCGTTGTATGAAATTCGTTGGGGATCCGGCTCAAAATAGAGATATATATAATATCCAATTATTGCCAATAGCAATATAGACGCCAATATCGACATCTTCTTGGCAGTACGCATGGCTTCTTCACTCCCTTCGTCTGGTGTAGAGAGATCGTAACTCTGCAAAGGCGACAAACATATTATATATAAGAGTATATACCATTATATATATTATTGCAAGCACAAAGATGTCACTAAATCTGCTCGAAAATTTGGCAAAGGAGATTGATTTTTTTCTTGATTTATGTTAAAGTATTGTGCAGCATGCGAGGTTTTGGCTAAAAAGAGTATCCGCTTATCAAAGGGTTGGGACATCTGCTGAACTAGCCGTCCCTTATTGGAGGGACTAGGGCATCAGTTGTACTAACCTACCCCCGTAAGCGGATACTAAAAATTTCGTATAAAGGGGGTTTGCTTATGGATACCTATTCGAGACACTGCATTTTAGAACTATGGGGATGCAATCGGGAACTTTTAAATGACATCAAGTTCGTTGAAAAGATGATGACTGAGGCTGCGTTGCAAGCGGGAGCAGAAGTGCGGGAAGTAACCTTTCACCAGTTTGCGCCTCAGGGCGTATCGGGAGTAGTAATTGTTTCCGAATCCCATTTGGCCATCCACACCTTCCCCGAACACGGGTATGCCAGCATTGACGTCTTTACCTGCGGTAAACGCATTGATCCAAAAAAAGCGGCCTCCCTCATCGCTCAAAAGCTGGAAGCTAACAAGATTTACGAAATGAACGTAGAACGCGGACTCGGGGAAATGCATATTGTAAAGGATTTTAGCGGTTAACTAAGGCTCCGAGAAGGAGCCTTTTTAATTTAGTTTAGTTTAATCCTTCGGTTTATAGGGAATAATCAAAAGATGGAATTGAGAACGTACCAGGAGGTTATTCCCTATGAACCAGCATGAACCGATACCTTCTCGTATGAGCAGAAGGAGAAAGAAAAAACACAGATCATTCTATCAAACCATAGCTATAAGCTTTCTAAGCTTTTTCATACTTGGACTTATGTTTGCAGCCGTATATTTCAACATCATAATCACTGAGCTTAAAGACATTGACCTGAGCAAAATAGAAAACATCAAACAGTCGTCGTTCATATACGACATGAACGACCAGCTTATTACCAGCATATATGGCGTAGAAAACAGGATAAAAGTCTCTCTGTCCGAAATCCCCGAACACGTTAAAAACGCATTTATCGCGGTGGAAGATGTTCGCTTCTATCGCCATCACGGCTTCGATATAAAGCGCCTTTTCGGAGCGCTGTTAGAAAACATCAAACAAGGGAGGTATGCAGAAGGGGCCAGCACCATCACCCAACAGGTGGCGCGCAACGCTTTTCTCACTCAAAAGAAGACCATACACAGAAAGCTGCAGGAGATATACCTGGCATACAGGTTGGAAAGGATATATTCCAAAGATCAGATACTGCAGATGTACCTCAACTTGATATATTTTGGCAAGGGGGCATACGGGATAGAAGCCGCTTCAAAGTTATACTTTGGCAAATCCGCCAAAGAGCTGACGGTGGCTGAAGCTGCTTTGCTGGCAGGCATTCCCAAAAGCCCCACAAAATATTCCCCTTTTAACAACATGGAGGAATCGCTAAAGCGCAAAAATTTGGTTATAGACCTGATGGTAAAGCATGGTTTTCTTTCTGAGGAAGAGGGAGAAAAAGCCAAGGCAGAAAAGCTGGTATTTGCCACAATATCGCCTCGAAGTTATCCTCATCGCTTTTTCATGGACATGATCCTTGAGGAAGCCGCTGATATACTGGGGGTATCCGAAGAAGCCCTGCTGACGCAGGGATATAGGATATACACCACCCTTGACAGGCAATTACAAAGGTACGTTGAAGAACTGTATTCCAACGATGAACTGTTCCCCAAATGTCCAACAAGCGGTATCCCCTGTGAGAGCGCTCTGGTAGTGCTCCATGTGCCCTCAGGAGAAGTTCGATCCATCATAGGAGGCAGGCAATACCTGGATGGGAATACCGTCCTACAAAAAGGTCTAAACCGCGCCATACTGCCTAAACAGCCAGGCTCCACCATAAAGCCCTTGCTGGTATATGGCCCTGCCATTGAATATTTTGGTTACACTCCTGTTACCTTCGTCCTGGATGCCGAAACCAAGTTTGGCGATTATAAACCTTCTAATTTTGACGGCAAATACCGCGGATGGATAACAGTCAGGGAGGCCCTGGCCGATTCAATAAACATCCCCGCTGTCCGGGTGCTGAAAGATATAGGAATTCAAAACGGGATCGCTTTTGCTGAAAAATTTGGAATACCCTTTGCAGAGCAGGACAGGTACAGCCTTCCCATTGCCCTGGGAGGATTTTATAAAGGCATAGCTCCTATAGAGCTTGCCCGGGCATACGCTGCTCTAGCCGACAATGGAAGGTACAAGGATTACACCACCATACGCCGTATAGAAAATTCTCACGGTATAACGGTATATCAATCGAAACCTATAAAAACGCAGGTAATGAGCGAAGAAGGCGCCTTTATTTTAAACGATATACTGCGCTCAACTGTCGAAAGCGGAACAGCCACCAGGCTTAAATCCTTAAACATACCCCTGGCAGCCAAAACAGGCACGGTGGAGCTTCCGGATACCCCGCAATTTGAAGAAATAGACGGCCTAAAGGATGCCTGGATTGTGGCATATAATCCGGAATATGTCGTTACAGTGTGGATGGGATATGACAATGTAGACAAACAACACTATCTACCTGCTGATGCGGTGGGCGGGAAATACCCTGCCGAAGTAGCAAAAGCGATCTTTGGATATATATATAGGAATAAAAAGGCGCCCGATTTCACAAAACCTGCCAATATCATAGAGGTCAAGCTGGACGCCAAAGCGCTAAAAGAACAAAGAAAAGCGCTTCTGGCATCCCCCCTCACGCCGCCTGAATATGTGGTGACCGAATACTTTACCCCAGGAACCGCCCCTACCCAGCAATCCAACTACTGGGTACCCCCCCGAACTCCTTTCGATTTCAAAGTGACGTTGAATGACGATGGCTTGCCGGTTATCTCATTTAAACCGCAAGATACCTTCGCCGTCCATAACATCTATAGAGTGGAAGAGGATAAAAATACCCCCTTGCTCATCCACCAGATAAAAACGGGAACCTTGGATGAGGTAGAATGGGTGGATACCTTGGTAAATCGCGGCAAACGATACACCTATTTTGTAGTTCCAATACACCCCGAATTGGAAGTGGAAGGTCAACCGTTGCAGGGCACCCCTACCGCACGTATTTCGATAAACGTACCGCTATCAGTCCCATCCCAGGATGAGCAACAGCCAACAGGCACCGCTGAAAACCTTGATAGCATTTACAGTTCCCCACAGCAGAGCAGCAGAAAAACCGTCTACTTGAGATTGCTGGATTGAATGGCCAGGTTTACCTCATCCAGCTTTTGCTGTATAGCCTCCCTGGTCACAGTGCTTAAAGGGTTGATATTGCATTCCAAAGCCTTTTCAAGCTTTTCCCTGGCAGCTTGGAGGTTGCCTTCCTGCTCATAGATACATCCCAGATAATAGAGCGTGGAGACCTGGTCCTCTTTGAGCGACTCGGCCTTCTCAAAACACTTCTTGGCCTCTTTTAGCTTACCCATCATATAGTAGGTCTGAGCCAGGTTATCCAATATGACGGGGTCTTCATCATCGTATTTTACGGCTTCCAAATTGTACTTAAATGCTTCCTCCAGGTTGCCTTTTTCAATGAGCAAATATCCCAAAGTTCCGTATATCCTTGCAGTCCTCTGTTTCCGATGGAGCTCCTTAAGCATCTCAATAGCGGTATCAATATCCCCCAGCTTCCAATATGCCAAGCTCAAATTCAACTTGGCCGTATTCCTAACTGAGTCATTATAACGGGGGTCGATTAGAACGCTGCTGAAGATGTCCTTGGCTTTCTGAAACTGACCACTTTTTAAGAGCAAAACCCCATAAGCCAGCTTGTAAGAAGGCCTACTCATATCATGGGCCATACCCCTTTCATAAAAGTGCATGGCCCGCTCCAGCTTGTCCCTTACATGGCAATAGTATCCTAGCATGCCGTATATATTTCCTATAAGACCCATAAAATCACCTGCCTAAAAACCTTTGTTTAGGATCCATTGAATTATATCTTCCAGCATTTGCCTCCTAAGGCCCTCATCTACATCTAAGGACTGTAAAGCTTTGGCCATGGCTTGAGAATTGAATGCACAACCTTTAAGGGCGTGCGGTATCATCTCTATAAATGCCTCGTCCATGGCATCGGAATACACCGTTACATTTTTTATGGTGCCTTTTTCAAGCAAAAAGTACAATTCTATGCCACCCCAGCTGAAACGGGTATCTATGGTCATATTAAACTGGGGAGTTTCGCCATATCTCCATTCCCACGATGAGTATTTGTCATACAGCTTTTCAACCTCTGACCTATCAATGACCTCATCTGCATGAAGGGCAGGGCCGCAGTCTCCGTAAAGCTGCTTGAAAGACCCCACTACCGCTTCCTTGACATCCTCCACCGTGATGCTGGGATTTATGTCAACCAGATTTATCACCCTTGAGCGCACCGAATCTATGCCCTTGCTTTGAATCTTTTGTTGGGGTACTTGCAGGTACCTCACCATCCTATCGTAATCCAGCGATACCAGTATGGTTCCGTGATGCAAGGCCGAATGCTTGCGATAGCAAAATGCGTTACCAGAAAACTTCTTGCCATCCACCACCAAATCGTTGCGCCCGCTAAACTGGGCATTTATGCCCAGCTTTTTTGCCGCCAGCAGTATGACCTCCAACTGAGATGGAATGTGGAACTTTTCCTTATCAACCAGGAATGAGAAGTTGAGGTTGCCTAAATCGTGGAACACCGCTCCACCGCCTGAGATGCGCCTGGCTAGCTTCCCACCCTCCTTTTCCAGCAGGTCAACCCGGCATTCTTTCCACGGGTTTTGATTTTTACCTATCACCACGGTGTTTTGGTTTTGCCATAGGTATAGCACGCACTGGCCCGGCTGTACCCTTTCGAGAAGATGCTCTTCTACAGCTAGATTCCACCACGGATCAACTGTTTCTATCATAATCACTTTGGTCAACATATCCTTTGTACCCCCATTACATCTGCAGCTCCATCATGTCCTTTTGCTAAAGTCTCAACTAAATTTTTACTCAAATGGAATAATCCCCAGCGCTCTGTATGTAGCCCAGTCTACATAGTGGTCTACAGGCAATCCATGGTCCTTTTTAAACCTTATAAGGGCGTACTTCATCCCCTCGCCGTATATGCCATCTAAACTCCCCTGATAATAGCCTAAACGCTTTAGCCTTTTCTGTACCTCCAGCACATGAGAGCTTCGGTCCCCCGGCTTCAGCTTCACGAGCTGGCTGCCAAGGTTGCCAAAAGGACCACCATACACAACCACTTTGGTGCGGTAGGGCACCAGGTCATACAGCTCCTCAACATCCCTGTTCCTCATGCGAAAACATCCGGCCGACGCCCTACGTCCTATGGACTCCGGCCTGTTGGTCCCGTGAATGCCGTATGACCCCCAGGGCACGTTTAAACCCAACCACCGGGTCCCAAACCCTGACCCCCAATTCCTGGCCTTGCTCACAATCTCCCAGACTCCGATGGGAGATGGCGTGGAAGGCTTCCCCTGAGCTATGGGATATTTCTTGACCAATTTGTTGCCCTTAAACAGGTATAGCACCGATTCGGTCAAATCGATGAAAATGTTGTACTCCCCTTCCTCCTGCCCGTCGCTACCACCTTCCCGCTGCGAGGTAATATCACCATACACGCTGTCCACCGGCACATCAATCTCAGAACCAAATTTCAAGCTGTACTCTTCCAAAGCCACATACAAAAGGCAAAAGATAACCACATACAAAAGGGCTATGGTATCCTTCGCCAGCTTATTTGATGCCATCCTAATCCCCTCCTGTTTAGCTTATTATATTCAATTACCCTGGCAATTTAGACTACCTAATGTTGGAGGTAGGATGGCACCTTATCTACAGAAATACATAACAAGGCGTGATATATAGCATCACGCCCTTTCAGTGTAGCCTACGCCTTACTATGACGTAAAAGTCATTGCCCTTACCACCATAGTAACGATAATCCATTCCCAACCTTTCCAGTTCGTTTATGAGTATATCCTCTTCATAGCTGTATGCCGACTCTAACCTTATGGTAACTTCGTCGTTAGGCAACATCTTCTGCAGGCTTTCCCTTAATCGCCTCAGGTCCTTTTCCTGAATCTCCAGTCCCAAATTAATCATGATATTAGCCATAAAAGCCCTCCTTCATCCCTCTCCT
>NZ_VSCO01000027.1:0-16220 GCF_047459465.1 Caldicoprobacter sp.
GAATGATGCCATCCCATTTTCCCACGGCATTGTGGAGAGCATCTATTATTTCCCCTTCGCTGTTGGATTGTATGTGGTCCACATAAATGCCCATTTTGCTGCCGTGGTCTTTTAGCATTTCAACCAGATGTTCTAGGCTGGTCTCGCCATATATCGACGGCTCCCGTTGACCTAGAAGATTCAAATTTGGGCCGTTTACCACCAAAATCTTCATTTGTGCGCACCCCTGCCCTCACCAAAAATTCCACTCAATAATATTATCATAAAATGCCAGTATTGAATAGATTAATTTTTTGAAGGGCAATCTCTTTTAGCTGGGCAGCATCTTCAGCCATGGTACCCCTGGATTCGCATATTATTATAGGCTTTAAGTCAAGCAAGGCTATCACCTCGGCCAGCGGCTCAAACTCGGGACCATATTGGGTATCCTTCAAGGTCCAATGCCTTTTCTCTCCGCCATTGGAATACTCTATCCTGCTGAAATGGCAGTGAAAGTACCTGGCCCTGTCTTCCCCCAAAACTTCCTTTACCCTGTTTATGATGTTCATGTAATCCTCCCGCGACCTGATGCTACCGCGTCCCATGGCATTTATATGGCCAAAATCCAGGGTGGGTATAAGGGAGTCATGGATCAGACACATCTCCAGCACTTCATCGACAGTCCCCAGCTGGTTCACCTTGCCCATGGTCTCGGGGCAAAGGTGTATACCTTCCTCGATAAACTCTCTAGCTTCATCGATGATCTCCTTTAAGAAATCCATTGCTATTTCAAGGGCCGCCCTTCTGTCCATCCCGGAGCATGAACCCGGATGGAAAACCACCCGTTTTGCTCCCATCCAATGCGCCACCCTAAGGGAATCCATTATATGCCGCTTGGTTTTGGCCCTTTTATCCTCATCCTTTGATACCAGATTTATGTAGTAGGGCGCATGGATGCTCAACGCTATATCCCACTTGCGCGCCTCCTGGCCTATAGCCCTGGCGGTGGCCTCCCCAATGTTTACCCCATGGGTACAGGTGTACTCATAGGCAGTAAGCCCCATACCATGAAGCCATTTGGGCATGTCCACGCTGGAGCTATACCCCTGTTCGTAGAACGAATCGGAATTCCCCGCCGGCCCAAACCTTATAACGTCATTCTTTATGGTCATCCCTTTCCTTCACCTCTATCATCGCTATGATTTCATCCACCACCTCATCTGGCGATTTGCCGTCTACCCGCACCACAAAGTGGGCTTTATGATAGACAGGACGCCTTATCTCAAGCAAGGCCCTCACCCTTTCCCTGGGATTATTGGAGTAAAGCATAGGACGGTCATTGCAGGACTTAAGCCTTTCCCAAAGGGTGTCCTCGCTGGCATCCAGGGCCACGACGCAGCCATTCTCCATCAAAAACGAAAAATTGGCGGGATCCATCACGGCACCGCCGCCGGTTGCAATTACCATGCCTGAGCTATCAAGAATTCTACGGATAGTTTGCCTCTCCAGCTGACGAAAATATCCTTCCCCATATATTGAGAAAATCTGGGAAATCGAAAGCCCCGTTTCATTTTCGATGACCTGATCAACATCCACAAAACGATATCCCAAGCGCTGGGCCAGCAACTTGCCAACAGTGGTCTTTCCTACCCCCATAAACCCTATCAATACGATGTTATGGCACCTGACACTCAGATTTTGCTCCTTACACTTGCATCTCGTCATGGCGAGGATTTTTCTTCACCACCTCAACGGCTTTGATTATGGCTATGATGACATCGGTCTCAAACTGCTGTTGCAGCTCTAGCAGCTTGGAATACACCTCTCCCTTGCGGGTAACCACATATTTGCTGGGGAGCTGATTTAGCGCATAAGCGGCAATATCCATACGGCAGCGCTGGCACTTGCAGCAATCGGTATCGCTAAGTATATCGTCTAAATGATGGAACACTACGTCTTCCATGTAATTTTTAGGTCTCATGTTTTTATTGAAATCATCCGCCATAGGCTCAATCCCCTCAAATACAGTTTAGCTGCAACCATTATACTACAAATCTGTTTTATTTGGCCATAGATGATGAAAAAAAGATTGCTTATGAGACAGGCTTCTACGGCCAAAGACCATCATTGCCCGGGAAATTGAAAGGGATTGTCTTTACCGTACCTGCCTTCATCGACAAATGGATATTCCAGCTCATCTGGAGCAGGCTCGGGTTTAAAATAGAACTTAAGGGACATGGTCACGCTGACAGAATTTCCTCCATCCGCGGTTTGTACATTCAAAGCCTCAATGTAGTTTTTGTAAGAGGACTTTTCAAGCTGTACCAGTATATCCTTGAAATCATCATACGTAGAAGTAAATGTTACGTTGACAGGCATCAGGCAAAAGTCGGCATGCTGCTCCATCTCCCCAAACTCCACTTGTTGCATTTTGGAGCGGCTTGAAAAAATCTCATATAGATGCACCACCAAGCCCGGCTGGTCGTCAGGCCATTGCAAGCTCTCCAGCGTGTCCAATACTTTCGTCGAAAGCTCCTGGTACTCATGCTGTAGAGATGCAAGCTGTTCTTTTTTTGATTTGATGAGCAAGGGCAGATCCCCACCCTCCGTCACCTGCACTGACATTGCCTCTATATCCTTCACCAGCGGCTGATAAAAAAATACGTAATACACCGCCGCAACCGATACCACTATAAATATCGCAATAAATACCTTTTCGCGTCTGGTAAGTTGCATCAATCAAACCACCCTTTTGCTGCATCTTCATATAATCAATCCAAATAATTGAGCTTACCGGTCATTAAAAACATCTGCCTCTCTTGATCACCGTAAATCCTTTTAACGCTGATTTCCAAAAACAAGCCGGTCTTTTTAAGCATTACCATAAATCGAGCGATTTCAACGTCATCCGACGCAGTGCCTTCCAGCACCACAGCATCCCCCTCATATGAAAGGCTGCGTAGAGATATCCCTTGAGGCATAGACTGTTCAATCAGCTCAAAAACCCGGCTCCACTTTTGCCCGGATATCAGCGGGGTTATGCCGCTGGCCCTTTGCTCTAATTCTTCCACCTTCCTAGAAAGCTGGGCATATTCCTCTTCCAGGGATTCATACTCGCTGTTGGTTTGAGAGAGATTGGATACCATAAGGCTTAACTCGCGTTTTTGTTTTAAGGGCACAAAAACACCAACGTACGAAAACAGGACACCGATCAAAATTCCTGCCAACAGGGATGATGCTATTTTGGCGGTTTTCTTAGGGCGATAGAAATCGTTGAGCAAATTTATATCGTTCATAAACACATCAGTCCTCTCTTATGGCAGCACCTAGGCATTTAAAATAGAGACTGGCGGGAAAATCATGTCCCTCATCATACTTTACTTTAAGCAGCTGGGGGGTAACCTCCTTCACTTCGGCCCCTGTCTGCAATTCCAGGTACTGACACAAATCCTTTGCCAGGCTTCCCCCGCCCACCACCCACACCCTTTCTATGTGCCAGGTGTAAGTCCGGCTGTAATAATAATCCATCACCTGGGTCAATGTAGCGGCCACAGCGTCAAAATTATGATCATCCCAACTTTTGTCCACCGTTCTCACTACAAAGGGCACTCCGTTCTCCAACACGCATACGGTCAATGTGCTGTGCCCATAATCCATGATGCACACTCCGCGGCTATTTGATATATCCTCTACATCGTCTAAAAGCTTTGCAGCCTTTAAATAGGCATTTACGCTAACGTCCACGTATTCTGGCCTTAATCCGGCTTTCCTGATGATTCGCAGGTACCTGGCTATGAGGTCAAGGGGAGCCGCCACCCCCAGCAGGTGCAGCACCACCCTGCCATCGTTGTCCTCCTTCCCCAGTATCCTGTATGTTATGGAGTATTTGTCGGGATCTATTGAAAAATACTCTGACATCTCAAACTTTACATTTTCCCTTATCTCCTCATCCCTCATCTCGGGAAGCCGTATATCCCTGAAGATGATGGATGGATCGGAAAGGCACAGGCTTGTCCTTTTGACAGAGAAACCATTGTACTTAAAGCACTCCCTTATTGCCTTTGCCACTTCTCCATCATCCATGGCGGCCATCTCTTGCCCAATTTTAGGTGTCTCAATTAACCCCCATCTGGATATCTCCATCCCACCTTGATATGACATTTGTAACATTTTTATATATCCTGAACCTATGTCTATACCTATAACCTTATCGATAAATTTTGGCATAAGCATAACCTCACTTACTACAGCTAATACTTTTTATTTTTCACCATATGAGATAATCACAAATGATTCTGGGCCAATCCGCTGGTTCTGTTCTCCGAAAAGGGGATCATCCTCATCAACTACCTCCTCAAAGTACACGCTTGCGCCCCCCTCCATACTTATAGTTGATGCAACAATGCTTCCCTTCACAGTGGCACTCCCACTTAAGCTCACTGTAGCACGGGGAGCATACAATCCCCCGGTAAAACAGGGTGACCCGCCTCCACCCGAAAAATCTACCTTATCTCCATTAAAGAATACAATTAGTTTGGAAGGATTCCCGTTCAAGTTGATGTTTGCGCTTCCACCTCTTTTCAATTCCTTTTCAATAAATAGCAATAACCGACCTTCTCCCTCAACCGATATGATATTACCGGAAGAAGCACCCGTTAAATCCAGGGTTTCAAGATACACGCGCTTATCGCCATCAACGTGAAAGATCAATTCACCCGAACCGTCCAGGATCAACTTTCGGGCATATATTTCGGCATCCCCGCTCATATATACATTGGCTTTGCCAGCTCCATTCACCTTGAATTCGTCTGTATATAACCTATCGCCATCTCCCAGGTTTAAGTTCAATTTGCCACTAGCCGTGGCTACAACCTTTGAAAATTGCCCTCCACCATTATGATTTATCACATCCACGCCTTGTACTTCCAGCGAGGGTTTGCCCTTTACATCGGGGAAACTAATGTTCCCCATTGGTTCTATAACGGGAAACTTAACAAGGCTGTCATTTACTCGACTTTCACCTTTTATGAAATTATCCATGCTTCCCCATGGGATGTGAATCACTTGACGGATGTCGCCGTTATGCCCGATCACAACATCTCCATGAATAATTGGATGCCCACTTAGATAAAACCCTTTATGAACAGTTGTATTGGTACCAGCATTGCCGTATACCTGGGAACTTCCACTCATTTCAACTTTACCGTCGGCAAATATGGCATAACTAAAAAGGTCGGATAATGGCGTTGAGGTCCTGGACACATATTTCATCCTCACGATGCCCTCTAGCGTCCGCCTTATGCGCCCTACTCGACCTTCCGAATGAATCTTATACTCGCAGAAATCATCTCCCAAGGTACCCTTGTTTACAGTCGCTACAGCACTGACCGACTTATCGTTTACCGTACCTAAGTTCAGGATTTCGTCATTCTTTATCCGTTCCCAGAAGGTATTGAAAAAAGCCGACGCGTTGATATAGCTCCCTTCCAGGTAAAGCCTATCCATCTCAGCTCTCATTACCTCTATCTTATAACGAAGCCCAGCCTCAGCGGCGTAGAAGGCCGCTTGGTAGTCGTGCTCGGCTTGGTCCATTACATAGTTAGAAGTGGCTACCGCCAAAAGCCCCGTTCCCAGCGTAAACACCACCATCAAGGCCAGCACCGCCAGCAAAAGAACCGAACCCCTGCTGTTAGCAGAAATACAATTATGGACATTTGACAGTGCGTTTTTATATCTCAAGGCCAATCCCCACCCCCTTCCTTCTATGGGGCGTAACATGACCGTAAAAGCATAGCCGTTTGACAGCCGAGGCCAATTAAGGCCAGGTATTAAGACAAAGGACGAATGCACCACAGTAAAATATACAATGTTGTTACCGCCTCAAAAACACCTCAAACTCCACTCTAAAGTAATCATCCTCTCCTTCCTGTCCTCCCGCCAACTCTACCTTTACCCGCCTTCCGTCTATAGAGAAATCAAAATGCGATATGCCCTCTGCCAGGGGGTTAAAATGTGGACCGGGTTTGGAAAACTCCAGATTGACCCGCAAAGTACCATCTTTTAAGTTGAAGCATTCGTCGCCTATTCTCAGCGTCTTCAGCCCATTATGATAAATTTCCTCTACATCGTTTGCTGCAGCCGTAAGCAGGCGCCTCTGTATGAAGGAGGCCGCTGACCGGACGTTTTGCTGTACCTCCATCTTTTTGGTAGACATGATGTATGACCTTACCCCCATGAGGTATATGGCATAACCCACGCTTACAACTACTCCCAGCAAAGCCACCGCTATCATGACCTCAAGGAGGGTATACCCCCTTTTGCCTTTTCTGTGCGTGAAATCCACTTTTGCCCTGCGGAATAACCTCTTAAAACTGCACATGCAGTCAACCCCTGCTGTTTAATTTTTGAGCTGAAGTATACTGCTGAAATTAGCTGAAGGCTGCAGATCATCCTCTCTCTCATAAACCTTAACCTGCACCTTTACGGTGGAATAGTCGCGGTATGTATACCCGCTGAAACGCTTTATCTCTACGTTGGACCCGGTAACCTCTATACGCGACGAATTGCTGCCCCCATCATACACCCATACACTGACATTGCACCCTGCTGCCGTGACGTTTATGGTTACATTTGCCGGCGAAGAATACTTCACGCCGTTTATAAGCACCATAATATCTTTTGCATCCGGAGGTAAGCTACCTTCCAGCGTTTCATAGCCTGCCGAAGCAATGGAATAGCTGTTAGCGGATATGGATATGTTCATGCTCCGGCTCCCCATAATGGTAGATATCTGCAATGCACCGCTATTATCCGGCGGCACGGCATACACATCGGCAAGGGCTCCTCCCAGTATTACATAAAAGGCATGACAATTTTCTCGGAAATACGGCTTTACTATCGTCTCAACATATTTATCCATAAACAGCCTTCTCTCACCTCTGCCCTCTTCCAAAGCGGTTGAGGCATCCATGCCATGTATCTCCTCCATCCGGCTCTGGGCCACAAAGGTTGATGAAAGCGTGTTCTCCGCTTTTTTGGTGCTTACCAAAGAAAAGCCAAAGGCTGTCAGCAAAATCCCCGCCACTATGGCCAACAAAGCTGTAGCTATAAGGACCTCTATTAACGTCATGCCTTTAGAATTCAATCAACTTTCACCCTTCCCGTGCCCACCATAACGGTTATCTGCTTGACCCAATTGCCCTTTTTCAAAGTAATGGTACCTGTAGTACCAGGAGTACCTGCCGGAGTATATCTCAACGTCTTCAAATCCTTACGTGTTGAATCGGTATAAAGGCTTTCAAACCCGATTGTCGAAATGGATATACCATCATGTAGGTATTCCTTCTTGTACGCTGTCTCGACTGACTGTGAACGTATCTGATAGTAGTTATCCTTGGTATGTATTTCAAAAAAATATGTACTCCCATTGGATACGGCAAGCTGCTGGGTCAAACGTATATCCTGTGCTATCATATTGGCAGCCGACTCCAGTATGCTCCTGTCCATAGGCGTGGCTGTACTTACAGAAATAAGAAAAATCAGCACGCTTATGATGGCAACGACCACCAACAGCTCTATAAGGGTAACGCCCCTGGTATTGTCCATACCCTCATCACCAGAATGAGCTTATATACCAGTACAATATCCTTTCTCCCCAAAGCATGGATATGATAGCCGAAAGGGCTATAAATGGCCCATAAGGAATATAATCCTTCCTGCCCTTTATTTTGAAGCACAACAGCATGAGTGCCACCAAACCGCCTATATATACGGATAAAATAAGCGTTATAGCTGTCAGGCGCCAGCCCAGGCACCAGCCCACGGCCGCCATCAGCTTTATATCTCCCCCGCCCATGCCTTCCCTGCGCAAAGCCAAAACAGAAATGACAGCAATGAGGACAAGGGGCGCTCCTCCGACCAATAAGCCGTACAGGCCATCGACAACCCCCACACCAATGCCAGCCAGCTTAGCTGCCAGCCCGACAACCATAAGCGCCAGCACCAGCCCGTTGGGGATCTCCTGATGGGAAAGATCAATGAACGCCACGACAACGAGAAGGCAGCCAATAAAAGCATAGTATGCTGCCATGATAGTTATACCGTAGTGCCTGTAAAACAGCCACATAAGGCAAGCCGTCAATGTCTCTACAAGCGGATACCGCCACGATATAGGTCGGTTGCAATACCTGCACCTGCCTTTAAGGAGCAAAAAGCTGATAACCGGCACCAGGTCAGCCGGCTTAAGCCGGGCCCCGCAATCAGGACAGCGGGAGCCCGGAAAAACCACCGACTCGTCTCTAGGTATTCTGTATATGCATACGTTGAGAAAGCTTCCTATTAAAAGTCCAAATGCCATCACTACAAAATCCATGTTATCCTCTCAATAAAGCGATATTAGACAGCGCAATGCCATATTGTATGTAAATATATGATCAAGAACATGGGTAACTACTCTGGGGATACCGCATTATTATAAGAAAACTGGATAGCACATGGTTAAACCAAAGGGTAAACCGCTGCATCAACTACTAACCTGAATTATCCCTGCGATGCCTGTTGGAAGATTATTTGCATAAGATGCTGTGGTTATATAAGTTTGTTAACCTTAAGGATTAGGCTCAGTTTCTTACTCTGTAGTCCCTTTTTCGATACTTTTAGCTTTATTTCCTTCCGTATTTACCTTGATACTTACATTTTTAAAAGCTTCTTTAGCGTTTTCCACTTCATTTTCATCCAAATATCCATCCTCCTGCAATTTATTCAATAGGTTATCTAAATCACCGCTCCCCTCAGCTTCGCCAATCTCCGGATAATCTCCTTGCTCGGCATAATACATCTTAATCGCATTGTTTATCACCTTTATGTTGGCATCCACTACGGTTTCTCTTGCTTCTTTAACCCGGTTTACCACATTTGGCACGACCAGCAAAGCCAATATCCCCAATATCGCCACTACCACCACAAGCTCAATCAGCGTAAAACCTTTCTTGTTTTTCATAAACTTTTTAATCATCTTTCTCCTCTCTCCTTTCGTTTTTATTCTTTAGCCAATAAAGCCAGTCATCTCAAACATGGGCAAAGCTATAGAAAGTACGATAAATGCCACAACTCCTCCCAGCAGCACTATTACCATGGGTTCCAGCAGGGTGGTGAGCCTAGTGAGGTTGGTCTCCAGCTCTGCTTCATAAAACTCGGCTGTCTTAAGCAGCATCTCGTCCAGCGTACCCGATTCCTCGCCTATCCTGATCATCTGTATGAACATGGGGGGAAACAGGTTGAGCTGCTCCAGCGGAGCCGATATGCCACCGCCTTTCTTTGCCGCATCCTGAACCTGCAGCAAACCCCTTTGGGCTACTTCGTTGCCTACCACTTTTTTAGTTATCTCCAGCGCAGTAACAAGCGGTATCCCCGTCCTAAGCAGTATCCCCAGTGTTCCCGAAAACCGGGTTGATATGGATTGAACAACCACTGCCTTGACCACAGGCAACCTCAGCAAGAACTTATGCCACCTGTAACGCCCCTCTCCTCTGGAGGTGGCTACATAAAATCCAAAAGCAAACATTACAAGGAACAGCAGCACGAAAATACCATATTTGAGCGTAAAATCGCTTAAACCGAGAAGCATGCGCGTGGGCAGTGGAAGGGTTGCTCCGCTGCGGGTGAATATGTCGGCAAAGGTGGGGACCACCGTAGTCAACAGAAAATACACAACTGCAACCGCCACCACAAGCACTATGACGGGATATGCCATGGAGTTTTTGATCTTTTGTATAAGCTTGTGCTCCTTCTCATAATGCTGCGCCAGGTTATCCAGCACATCGTCCAAGGTACCGCTGGCTTCCCCCGCTTCCACCATGCTTATAAACAGCTGGGGGAAATACCTGCTCCGCTTCACCAGGCTCTCGCTCAAGCTCTTCCCCGAACGCACCTCCACGTACATCTCGGCAAATATGCTCCGCAGCAGCCTGCTTGAAAGCTGTTTAGACAGTATATCAATGCACCTTATTATGGGGATCCCCGCCTTTAGCATGGTAGAAAACTGCTTGCAAAGCACCGCCATATCCTTCGATTTTATTTTGCTGGACAGCTGTAAATCCTTTATATCCCTGATTTTGATTACCTTTTCTACCTTGACGGGATAATAATCCCTTTCCTTAAGAAGGCGGTAAACTTCCCTTTTGCTTGAAGCCTCAAGCGTTCCCCTGGTCACGATGCCCTGTAGATTCTTAGCTAAATACCTGTACCTGGCAATATCCCATCACTCCTTCCTCACCACCACGGCTCAATTCTCAAAGCTATCGGCCGTTTATTAAGGCTTTCATGTGCTCTGCATCCACGGCATAAAGCACAGCATCCTCTTTGGTTATTAGCCCTTTATTGTAAAGCTCCAGCAGGGCCTGATCCATGGTTCTCATGCCCAGCCTGGCACCAGTCTGAATAGCGTTGGTTATTTGATAGGTCTTGCCTTCGCGAATGAGGTTTCGTATGGCCGGCGTCACCACCATCACCTCCACAGCCACCACCCTGCCTGCAGCATCCTTTCGCGGAATCAACTGCTGGCTTATGACACCTTCCAGCACGGTTGACAGCTGAAACCTTATCTGTTGCTGCTGATGCGGCGGAAAGACATCGATAATCCTGTCTATGGTCTTGGCCGCACCAATTGTATGCAAAGTAGACAGCACCAGGTGCCCCGTCTCAGCAGCCGTAATGGCTGTGGAAATGGTCTCCAAATCTCTCATCTCGCCTATCAATATTACATCAGGATCCTGGCGCAGCGCCGCCCTTAAGCCCGCCGCAAAGCTTCTGGTATCGCTTCCCACTTCTCTCTGGTTGACTATGCTTTTCTGATGCCGATGCAGATATTCTATGGGCTCTTCTAAAGTGATGATATGGGCAGCCCTTTCCATGTTTATCTTATTGACTATTGCCGCTAGAGTGGTTGACTTGCCGCTGCCCGTGGGCCCGGTCACCAACACCAAACCGCTTTTCCTGTTGGCAAATTCCTGCACCACCGGGGGCAATCCCAGCTCCTCAAAATCAGGAATCCTCAAATTCACCAATCTTATAGCCAGACTGCAGCTACCCCTCTGCTTATAGGCGTTTACTCGAAACCTGTGAACTCCTGCTATGGACAGGGAAAAATCGATCTCCCCTTTATCCTGAAATGCTTCCCACTGCTCATCATTTAGCAGCGCTCTTGTAAACTGATGGGTCTGGTCAGCAGACAAAGGTTCACCCGATATCGGCAACAAGTTTCCATCCTTGCGCACAACCGGTGGCATGCCGGCAGATATATGTACATCGGAGCACTTGAGCTCAACGGCTTTCTTGAGTATCTCATATATGTCCATAAACTAACTGCCCCTTTCACTGCAACCCTTGGAATGAATGGCATGGGCGTTGTATTATGAGAGCCTAATAGCGTCACCCATCCTGACTGTAAGATACGCGTATCACCTCATCAATGGTGGTCACTCCTCTTCGTACCAGCTTTATGCACTCTTCCTTCAAAGTGCTCATGCCCATCTTTATGGACAAATCCTTTATTTCATCGATTGGGGCCTTTTGTGCTATCAGCTGACGATGCTGCCTTGAAACCACAAGGATTTCATGGACAGGCACACGCCCTTTGTAACCGGTATAATTGCAGGCGCTGCACCCCTTTCCCCTGTACAGCGTCACACCCGCCAGTTCCTCAAAACCCGGTACAGCCAGGTGATGGGGCTCAATCTCATAGGGTACGCGGCAGTTACTGCATACCTTCCTCAAAAGCCTCTGGGATATCACCCCCACCAGGGAGGCAGATATGAGGTAAGGCTCTATGCCCATATCTATTAAACGGGAGATGGCGCTGACAGCATCGTTGGTATGTAAGGTGCTCAATACCAGATGTCCTGTGATTGCCGAACGTATAGCAATCTCGGCTGTCTCGCTGTCCCGAATCTCTCCCACCATGATGATATCGGGGTCTTGACGCACGATGGCTCTAAGTCCCGCGGCAAAGGTTAGTCCCGCTTTGGGGTTGACTTGAATCTGGTTTATCCCCTCCATCCGGTACTCCACCGGGTCCTCTATGGTTATGATGTTGACCGATTCCCTGTTGAGCTCATTGAGCATGGCATAGAGGGTAGTCGACTTGCCACTACCTGTAGGCCCCGTCACCAATATGATGCCATGGGTATTTTTAAGCAGCTCATTGAATTTTTCCAAGTTTTCTTCTGTAAACCCGAGCTTTTCTTTGGACAGGAGAAAATTGGATTGATCCAAAATCCTTAGGACAGCTTTTTCCCCGTAGATGGTAGGTATGGTAGAAATGCGAAGGTCTATGTCCTTTCCTGATATGTTCATACCCACACGTCCGTCCTGAGGGAGCCTCTTTTCGGCTATGTCCATGTTGCCCATGATCTTTATTCGGGTGATCAGGGCGGGATGCATATAAACGGGTATGTTAAATATCTTTTGCAGCATCCCATCGATCCGGAATCTCACCCGCGACTCATTCTCTATGGGCTCGATGTGGATATCGCTGGCCCCCATGTTAACCGCCTGTTGGATTATGGAATTGACCAGCCTCACTACCGGAGCATTGCTGACGTCCTCATCAAAAGAGCCGTTTTGCATATCCTGAGGCAGTTGCCCTAGCTTAGCTTCCTTCGTATAATCCTGAACTGCCTTTTCGGCATACTCCATCCCGTACAGCCTGTTGATGGCATTTTTTATAGCTTCTCCAAACGAAATAAGCGGTACCACATCCATTTTTGATACGCGCTTTACATCGTCAACAGCTGCAAAATTCAGCGGGTCTTCCATAGCTATGTAAAGTTTGCCGTTTTCCTCCTTTATGGGGATTAGGGTATGCCTTTTGGCAAGCATGAAAGGGATGTACTCAGCCATTTTAGGTTCAAGGGTAACTTTGTTTAAATCCACAAAGGAAATTCCCAGCTGTTCCTGAAGCACTTCAGCCATCTGGGCTTCAGATATCAAATTTTGAGAGATGAGTATTTCGCCCAGTTTTTTACCGGTAGACTTTTGCAGGGCAAGCGCCTCTTTAAGCTGCTCCCTGGTGATCATGCCTTTTTCAACCAACAGTTCACCTAGCCTCTTCCTGTATGCCCCCATAAAGCGCCCCACCTAAAGTAAAAAATAATAAGTAAATCAGTCCTATAATTAGTAAATTTGTCCTATTCTCTTTCATTATCAACCATTATATACCATTGGACTCCATTTTACAACAAAAACTTATCCCCTTCTATCAATATACTAATAGCTTCATCATAATCCACCTTGAGACTAGTCCAAATCTCAATGGCCTTTATGGCTTGCCCCACCAGCATATCAAGGCCGTTTATGGCCATACACCCTGCTTGTCTGGCCTTTCTCAAAAAGGCGGTTTCAATGGGATTGTATATGATATCCACTACTATCATACCGGGTAAAAAGGCATAATCTTCTACCGGCATAAGTTGGGTATGTGGCCACATGCCCACCGGCGTGGTATTGACCACCAGGTCAGGTTGTACCTCCTTGATATTTTCTTTTGTAAGATAATTCAAACAAACGCCCGAAAAAAATCGCTCCAGGTGTTTGATAAGCTCAATTGCCCTTTCCCTGGTTCGATTGTAGATATAAAGTTCTTTTACTCCTTCTTTGAGAAGATATACGCATATCGCCCTTGCCGCTCCACCCGCCCCCAGCACCAGTGCAACTGTATCCTTAAGGGCTATCCCTCGGCGCTTTAGGGAATCCACAAATCCCATCCCGTCGGTATTGTAGCCTATGAGCTTTCCGTTTTCTACCTTAACGGTGTTCACCGCTCCGATAATTGCAGCCTCGGTGTCCAGCCAATCCAAAAACCACATGACCCTTTCTTTATGGGGAATGGTCACATTGAATCCCTTAAACCCAAGAACTTTAAACGCTTCTAACGCTTTCCCAACATCATCGGGAGCGATATCAAAGGCCAGATACACGTAGTCCAGATTGTATTTTTTATAAAGGCTATTGTGCAGTTTGGGTGACAGCGAATGCTCTACCGGATGGCCTATAAGCCCTACCAGCTTTGTATTGGGAGATATATTCATGGCCTCCTCCTTTTGGCAATAGTTTTTTCAAAAAATCTCATAATCCTGGTACCTATGAATTCCTTTTTTGATATGGGTTCAACCAGAATGGTATATAGATCGAGCATGTTTCCCCCGAGGATATCGGTAAAAATCTGATCGCCTATTACTGCGGTATTGTGTTTATTACCCTCCAGCGTCATCATAGCATTTTTAAAAGCTCGGGACAGGGGCTTGCCTCTTTTGGAAGCAGCCAGCATCCCAAATTTTGAAGCAAAATGGCGTATTCTTTTGAAGCTGCCGTTAGACACGATGCAGAACTTAAATCCCATCTCCTGACCGGCTTTGATCCATTGATAAACTTCGGGAATGATGTTTTCTTCACCCCAGGGGATCAAGGTATTATCCAGATCTATGATTATATTGGAAATCCCTCTTCTCATCAGCTCATCAAGCTTTATATCACAAACACTTTCTACCATCTGATCAGGTTTAAGCTTTTTAAACATTTAAATCCCTTCTAAAATATAACTTAATTGCCATCCTTTAATAGCAGAATCGTACTTTAACTTTAATATTAATAGAAAATCAAAAAGGCTGTCAACTTGAATGACAGCCTCCTACGCCAAATTCCTTGCTCAATTTTGATATGGCCCTTTTTTCAATCCTGGATACGTACGACCTTGAAATGCCAAGCATTTGAGCTATTTCCCTTTGCGTCCTGTGTCTACCGTTGAGTAAACCGTACCTCATCTCTAAAACCATTCTTTCCCTCTTTTTTAACACTGTAGCCATCTTTTTGTAAAGGTTTCGAATCTGCATTTTCGACTCAACCTCGTTTATCACCGCATCCGGATCAGTACCCAGTATATCCATAAGCGATATTTCATTCCCTTCTTTGTCCATGCCTATAGGTTCCTGGAGAGACACCTCTCCATTTATCTTTTTATCCGCACGAATGGCCATAAGGATTTCATTTTCAATACAACGGGCCGCATAGGTAGCAAGCCTGGTCTTCTTGTTCGAGTCAAAAGTGGATATGGCTTTTATAAGGCCAATGGTTCCTATGGAAATGAGGTCATCCACATCTTTCCCACAATTGCTGTATTTTTTTACAACGTGTGCTACCAACCTGAGATTATGCTCTATGAGAATATTTCTGGCCCTTTCATCTCCCTCTTCCATGAATTTCTTCAGATAATATTCCTCTTCTTCAGGGCTTAATGGCCGGGGGAAAGAACCGCCGCCCGATATGTGGGATACAAGCAGATAGGCGTAACGTAAGAGATAAAGCAGGCTCCCGATTAGGGATAGCACATATAACACCCCCTGAAATGCAGTTACACCGCCCAAAGAAAATAGGTTACCTTATATAATATGTAACTGCATGGGGAAATGTGCTTGTTCTTTTTTACCCAGCAAATTTTTTACCTGATCGACAGCCTATTACCTCTACATATGTCCTCTTTTTCTCCTCAACATGGAATATCTCTCAAGGCAATATGGAATGGGAATATATACCTTCTGCTGAGGGTGAGGAACGCTATCTATGGGCTGCCCATCGACGTCGAATATCTCATCAATGGCATAGCTCAGTGTATCACCATGGGGGCGGAGAATTTCCACCTCATCCCCCTTTTTGAAGGGATTGCGCTGTTCTACCAGAGCCATGCTCTTTTGCTGGTCATAATCCAGCACCAGACCTACAAAGTCGTACTGCCTGATGTACTGGCTACTTGTATATTCCTGCGCATCGGATGTGGGAACACCAAAATAAAACCCAGTAGTAAATGGGCGATGGCTGGCCTTTTTTACCTCTTCAAGAGCCCTGGGATCAAAACGATAACCCTGCGGATCTTTTCTATATCGATCCAGTTCCTGTCGATAAGCCTTCACGGTAACGGCCACATAATAGCTGCTCTTCATCCTTCCTTCGATTTTAAAGCCATCCACCCCTGCCGAGATAAGCTCTCGAATGTGCCCCAACATGCACAGGTCCTTGGAATTAAGTATATAAGCTCCCCTCTCATCTTCCATGATCGGCAGGTATTCTCCCGGCCTTTTTTCCTCCATAAGGTAATATTTCCAGCGGCACGGGTGCGCACACTCCCCCCTGTTTGAATACCTACCGGTAAGGTAGTTGCTGAGCAGGCACCTACCCGAATAGGAGATACACAT
>NZ_VSCO01000028.1:0-16196 GCF_047459465.1 Caldicoprobacter sp.
CCAGCATATAGGCCAGCATGCTCCTTTGATGGCCAAACTCCAGCACCACGTTCATTCCGCTATCCAAATACTGCATTATTCGCTCTACCGCGTCATCTGCCGGATTTTCCTTTATAAAGGGCAGCTTCTGCAGCCTAAACAGCTTGCGTTGTAGCGCCTGCAGCGCACCCGCATGAGCCCCTGTATTTTCGGCAAACTCCTCTATGGCAAAGGCATCCATATTTAAAAAGGTGATCAGCCAGTCCTGCCCCAGATGCTTTTGGAGCACATATATTACCTCCAGGGCGGTGGGGTTTAGGTTCAACTCCTCCCGCACCATCACGATATCCTCGGCTTCGATGGAGCGGTAAGGTATCTCCACTACGAAGTCTGGGTGCACTCCTCGATTGCGGGAAGACTCCGGGTCCAGGGTAAAAATGGCCACCTTGGAGCCAAACAGCTGTTTCAACCCCTTGGCTTTCTTGCGCGTCTCATCCTCGTCCTCGCCTTCCCAGCCGTACTCGGAATGCATGTCAAACACCAGCACGTTGCACAGCCCACTCTTTATCATGCCGCACAGCATAATACGGGTGTAAAAGGTCTTGCCGGTGCCCGACTTACCAAATATGCCGTTGGACCTCTCTATGAACTTCTTAAGGTCTATGCATACCGGTATGTGGTCCATATCCAGGGGAGAGCCCACATGGAAATGCGTCCTATCGGGCCGCCCGAATATCTTGAAGACGTCCTCCTCCCGCGCTTCACGGACGCGGGACAGGTAAGAAGGAATGCTCTTTACAGGCTGTACCTTGTTGTCCTCACGCCTTATGGCGATCATGGGCTGAATCTTCACCTTGTCTATTATGCCGGTACCTCTGACCACCTCATTGAGAAGAGGATTGTCCGACAGCGTCTCATAAAACGCCTTGGGATTGGCCGCTTCAATATCCTCATCTACCACCATGGAAAAAAAGTCGTGGGTCCTGCCTTCCACCACGCAAAAGGTGCCCACTTTGATCTCTTCTATATTCTCGCCTATATCCAACCTTACTTCCAGACCACCTGAAAGTGAACCCCTGAGGATAGTTCCCTTCATGTTATATCCACCCTCTCCAAAATGGACTTAAGCCTTTGGGTGTCGTAGTTGAGCATTTTCAGAAGCTCGCGCCCTACCCTTACTATATATTCCCGCGGATCGGGATGAAGTCGGGCTGCCGTGCGAATGGCCGCAGCCGTCAGCTCCTCACCGTTACCCGCAGGGCTATTGAGCGTCTTCTCCAAAAACCCTATGTGCTGCGAGATGACCAGCACCTCGTCATCACCGGCCATTTCCACAGGCAGGTGAAGGCTTACGTGTGTGGGTGGGTAATATGGATGATATCGCCCGTCCTGAGCATAGCCCACCACAACGCAGGAAAATTCGGTGCGAAGCAGCTCAAAGATCTGCGGCTGCTCCATCTTGAGTTCATGAATGGACTTGAAAAAAGCTTTTGCCTTGCTCATGCCGTCCAAACTACCCGTATAAGCTCCCGACACGATGCCATATACCCGCAGCTCACCATCGTTCACCCTCACAAATGAGCCATAAGCGGGCACTTGATCGTACCTGACCGCTTCAGCCACAAACTCGGCCGTCCTGCTCTCTATGATCTCGCCTATCACCGCATGCACCCCTTTCTAAAAAATCCTGGTCCGCTTGCGCAGCTCTTTATTGGTGACGCGGCTGGCAAGCCCTCGCTTGACAAACTGACCCTCCACCATGCGATAGAAAGCCTCCCGCTCTTCTCCCTTTATCACTGCAAAATGGTGCGCCTCCTGTAAGGCTATGGGATATCCCATACCTTTTTGTGCTTGATCATACACCACCCAATGGAGCATATTAAGCAAGCTCTCGTCCTCCAGCACGTAGTCGGGCACCTCCACGCGGGCTATCTCGCTACCGACGTTGACGTAGAAAAACCCTATGCGGTATAGCGGCCATTCACGCCGCGGCAAAGTGTTTATACCGCCGTAAAAGCATGCCGAACGCTCCCCCGGTTTGAGGATACGGGCAAACAGGGTGGTATCCCTCAAACCCTCCAGCCTGTGGCAGGGTGCAGCAGCGTCGTTTCGATATTGACAGCTGGCGCAGTTCATGACGGGCTGCGTACAGTCACCCGCCCGTAAAGTGTTCACCACAAGGGAGGTACGGGAACCCGATATGTACCCTGCCACCGGAATGCCCAAGCTCTGCCCCAGTTTAAAGGTATCCATAAAGTGTGGAGCAGTAAAGCCGCCTATATCCTTCTTAGCAGATGCAGCCTTATCCCACGAAACGAGGGTACCGTCCACCAGCGCCACTGCGGGGATGCCCTCTTTTCGATGGTTTAAAATCAAGTCTTTAAGGTGCTCAGCCTCCATGGCAGCACGCCTTTCAGCCACATCCTCTCCGCGCAGCAGAAACACTTCCAATTCTCCCTGCTTGTACAGGTCCTCATTCCTATAATACAGGTAAGGCAGGCTGTCCATAAGGGGTGGATCCCCTGTACCGTAATGCAGCACAACCCTGCCTATGTTGAGCACGTAACACAACACGATCTCGTGCGTATCCACATCGATTTGCGAGCCGTCCACCGCCATAACGGTATGGACGGAAGTAAATTGCGGAAGGGGGAAGGCCTCATCCAACCTGCCTTTAGGAAAGGCTACAAAAAAATGGTGGGAATCCGAATCTATTTTTTCCATATAAGCCCGCGGATTTTCCCTAAAATGGGTGACGGCTTCCAGCAGGTAGCGCTCTTTTTCCTTTAGCTGCTGCATCTCCTTTTGCTGTGCCTGCACCATCTCCATCAACTGCAGGCTTATCTTGCTCAAATCCAGCATATTCACACTCTCCCGTATCATCCCTGGTTTTCCATTATATTTAGACTTTTATAGCTCTAAGATGGTTTCAGCATTCAATGCATCAAAAGCCCAGTTTAATTCTATCCCATCTCCAGCCATTTGAATCCCCACACAAATCGAAAGTTTCCAACTTTATACATGTTAATACAATTTCAATGCCTTAACTGATGGTGAAAGGCACAAAGGCGTATGTGCATGTCCATCAGCCAATTTTCTTTTGCAACTGCATTTTCCAAATTGGTTTTGAATAGCCAAAGTAGGCTCTTATATTAACGATATTAACAAAGCATGCAAGGGTATATTTTTAATATCATACATGAATAATACGATATAATACCCTATCACCTAATATTCTATCACCTCTCAATAGAATGTTCAAAACCATTTATAGTTTAATTTATTATATTTAAGACATTTAAGACTAGGAAATCGAACTGGCGTTTTGATGGGCTTTACCAAAAATACATTATACAAATATTAGGGGTTCTGGTATAATATAATTTGTATTGAAGCGGTATAAGCTTAGGCAAGCAGGGATAATGGAAAGGCAGCTTAAATTTGGCTGAACAGAAGCAAGGCTGGATAAAAGCGAGGTGAATGGTTTATGGCTTCCAGAACAGGTACCGGATGCGACGTGCTAATATTTTCTGCCAGCTACGGAGCAGGACATTACCAGGTATCCAATGCTCTGGCCACAGCCATAAAGCAGCAGCGTCCCGATTGGAACGTTGAAATTTGCGACTTCCTAAATCTCATGAACCCGGTTTTCAAGCAAACGCTGCTGTTTGGATACCACCAGGTCATCAAACACTTTTCGACCGGGTACAAATGGTTTTACGAAGCTACGCGCCATTTGCCTCCTGATTCCAGATGGCAACGCATGCTGAACCAAATGGGTAAGCAAAAGCTGCTGAAAGCCATATACCACCGTTCGCCCAGCGTCATAGTGTGTACTTTCCCCCATCCGGCCGGAGTATTGTCCTACCTCAAATCCCGCGGCTACATAAACATACCCCTTATAACGGTGATTACCGATGTGGCTTTCCATAGCCAGTGGATTCATCCATGTGTGGACGCCTATATACTGGCAGCCGACGTCGTAGCCAAATACTTAAAACGGAAAGGCATACCTCCTTCGCGCTTGTACGTCACCGGCCTTCCCCTACGTCAGGAGTTTATGGCCCCTTGCCATGACCCTTCCATCTGGGAGCGGTATGGCCTGAAGCAGGATCTCTTCACTCTGCTGATGATGGGCGGGGGATGCGGCCTTCTCTCGGATACCGAATACATATGCGAAACCCTGGCAAAGCTCGATCTGCCCATGCAGATCATAGCGGTGACGGGCACCAATTATGCGCTGGCCAAAAAGCTGAAGGATATTTCTCAGCATTCCAAGATGCCCTTTTGCGTACTGGGCTATGTGGATAACGTAGCCGAGCTGATGGAGATATCCCACCTTTTGCTGACAAAAGCAGGAGGAGTGACAATATTTGAAGCCCTGGCCAAGAAGTTGCCCATGCTGATATATAAACCCCTACCCGGTCACGAGCAGACCAACGTCCGCTTCCTGCTGCGCTATAAAGTGGCCATGCAAGCCAATGATGCCGATGAAGTGATCAAGACCATAATCGATTGCATAAACGATCCATCCATACTGAAAAGCATGGCACAGGCCATGGAACCCATATCAAAGCCCTTCGCCGCCAGGGATGCCGCCCATATAATAGTGCAAATGGCCGAGAATTACAGGAATGCTTCTCAGCAACCCGAGCTGTTTATATCATAAAACTGACCTATAACCTATGGATGTAACCAAAGCATAAAACAGGACATTGTTCCCTTCAAGTATGCTACAAATGGAATTGCACCATCATCGCGCTGTAAATTACGTATTTTATGATGTGCAACCCCCTCCACTGTAATTGGAAAAAGCCATTATCGCTGCCAAAAAGATAAGACAGTTTCCAAGAAAGAATAAACGGACCCAAGAATAAAGGATAAAAGTCAAGTTTTATCAAGAAAGGATTGTAAAAAATGCTGATGTTCACATGCATAACAGCAGCAATTGCAATATTTGCCGTTTACTGTTTCATACCAAACTATTGGATGCGCAACCGTTCAAAACGGGTGATGCGATGCGGACAGGCCAATAAGCCATGGATAGCCCTCACTTTTGATGACGGGCCCAATCCTATATATACGCCCAAGCTGCTGGATATCTTAAAGGAGGCCAATGTAAAAGCCACTTTTTTTGTCGTTGGCCAGCAAGCGCTCAAGTATCCCCATATACTCAGCAGGATACACCGCGAGGGGCACAGCATGGGCTGCCACTCCTTCTCCCACCGCCATGCATGGCTGATGTCACCATGGCATACCTTTAAAGACCTCAAACTGACCTGTCAGGCCATTGAAAGCATTCTGGGGTACAAGCCGCGGTGGTACCGACCCCCATGGGGCATGTTCAACCTTTGCAGTGCCACCGCGGCTTGGAGGCTGGGCCTTAACGTCGCTTACTGGTCCATCGAAGCACAGGATTGGGAGGCTAAGACCACAGCCCAGCACATATACGATACCGTCATCTCCCAAGCACGGTCGGGATCCATAATAGTGCTGCATGACAACAGAGGAGCTCCCGGGGCACCTGCTAAAACCCTGGAAGCCCTCCCCTTGATCATCAACACGTTAAAGAAAAATGGCTACACGTTTGTAACCCTTGACCAACTGAAAGGAGATTAGGACATGATTAAAAGGCTGATAGCTCCCATCTTCATAGCGTGGGAAAAAATATTTTCCAGGTTACATAACATTTATACCGTTGAAAATTCCCCCTATGGCCTTTTAAGGATGAGCGTCCATCCATACAGCGGCCACCCTCTTCCGTTGGAGGATGGTTCCACCCTCCAGCCCGGAGAATACGTGGCCGAGCTTCACATCTCCAACACCGTCATATACAGCGGTAAAGTGGGAAACGTGACGGTGGCTTCGGACATACACCTGCTTCCCCTTTTCAGGGAGGAGATGCACAACCTGGCACGGCTCGCTCGCGATGGCAGGCTAGACCCGCGGGTAAAGGCTTTATGGGGCGTTACGCTGTTTGGTCCAGGGGTAAAGCGCATGGGCTTTCAAACACGGCCTCTACCGCCCGGCAAAAACAGCACCATGCTCAAAGCCTGGATGGGATTTTTGCGCTGGATATTCTCTCCACCCACCGCTCGGAAGCGCTCTAAAACAAGCGCCGCCAGGCAACCCCAGGAATTCTGGATGTCCATAAAATACCTTATTGAAAAATACGGCGATTAGTTTTTGCCTACAGCTCTGTGCTTCAGATTTCTTCTCCTTCTGAAGAAGGGCAGTGAATCGCGCATCAGATAAATCAAGGTCCCTGCCGTCAGGATGATTAAGAATATCACGATGGTAAAAGCAACTTTAAGAAGGCCTATCATCCTCCCCGAATCCAATCCAAGCTGATTTTTTTCATCAACAGGTATCCCTACCGTCACCTCAAAGTTCTGGCTTCTAAATTCCAGTTCATTTCCCTCTTGGTCTTCTGCCTTCACCACCACAACAAAGGAACTGGTCTGCTCCACGCTAAGGTGTGACAGGGTGAAGGTCTGCTCTTCCCCGGGCCCCAATACCAGCAGGCTTCCCATCGCGATGTTTCTCCCCTTAGCCGAATCTTCAATGAAGACTTCTATATTTTTCAGTTCTACCTCACCATCATTCTTTATGGTACATTTTACCTGAACCGCTCCTGCCTTGTCTAATGTGGCCGGGTCCACTTCAACATCGATGGATACATGGGCTGTCTTATCAGGCTCCTGGACAGGGATCAGCAGCTCATCAGCTTCGTATCTATAAGGGGCACCAGTCAGCTCGTCCTTGGCAGTCAGAACGGTCTTGCTAATTATGCCGTCGTCATCCATTTGCCTTTCCACCGAAACCACTTTTTCCTCGCCAGGCTTCAGGCTGTTAAAGGAGGCTATGTTCCCCAGCTCGGGTTCATCCACCGAAACATCCTTCAACGTCACTTTACCAGTATTGCGAATTATATATGCCAGGGTAACGGTATCTCCCGGCGCTACCTCTTGGGGCTCAAACTTTCTCTCTATCTCTACTTTAACTTCGACCTTGGATATATCCGCGGTGTAACTTGCCTGCACCTTTCGAGCTCCGTCCTCGGATACTCCGCTGCAGGTTATCGTGTACTGTCCTGCTGAGTCAATTGTGGTCTTATAGGTTGCCGTAGTTTCTTGACCCGGAAGCAGCTGGACTATCTCATAAAAGACCTTGCCCTTCCAGTCGGTACACTGAATATCCCGAAGGGTAACGTTACCGGCATTTCTGATCTTGAGAGTAAATGTCACCTCTTGGGCTGAGGTGATTTGTTGTTTATCAACGCTGCCTTGGACCTCCAGAGAATATACAGGTTGTGGCTCTTCCACTTCGACTTTGAGCCTTGCATCCGGAAATTCCTGTAGTATATCTCCTCGAACCGACATGGGGTCCTTATATCTCAATATGAGATAGCTTTCGGTAGTGTCTTCCAGCTTGAACTTCTGCTTCACCCTTTTCTTCTGGCCTGGCTGAAGCTTCGAAATTGTGCCCAGCTCACCAAGCTGGCTGTCGATGACAACTATATCCGTCAGAACCACGTTGGAGGTCGATTCCACTTCTGCCAAGTATTCAACTTCGTCGCCCTTCTTTACCCGGGACGCACTGGCAGCATATTTTACGTTAAACCCAATGTTAAAGATATCGAAAACGCCTTCTCCTAAGACCACCCATTCGTCTTGGCCTTCCACCTGATACTCCACTAAATAGATCACATAGCCATCTATGGCCCTGTAATCTTCACCCTCATGGATACTGCTTATTTCCTGTTCTTCCCCTGGCGCGATGGTCCTCTCCAGTAATGAGACTTCCTTTCCGTTGGTAACACGATTGTACAGCTCCTCCCTTATGCGCACCTTAACCGGGCTATCCATGGAATTCGTTATATTGTAAATGATCTGAAAGGGCTCTCCCGGCTTTACCGTAGTAGGGCTCATTTTTACCGACATGGTAACCTTACCCTGTGCCAGTACCTCTGTATCAATCAAAACCGGTTGACAGATCATCACAATAATCATCATAACGGTTAATATCTTCCAAAACCTTTTTTTAAGCATCATCTTCCTCCCCTACCTCGCTTACCGTTTAATCCAAACCATCGCACAAAGTCTCGATATCTCTCTACGTACTTAACAAGCCACACTTTTACCAGCGCCGCGAGCTTCCTCCGCCTCCGGCACTGCCTCCTCCGCCGAAACGGCCACTTCCAAAGCCTCCACCACCAAAGCTGCCGCTCTTAGGGCCCGAGCCAAACCAGCCCCCATATCCCCCTCTGCCTCTGGAACGGAGTAGGGCAGAGATAATAGCACCTCTGAAGACGGCCAAATCGAAAGAGATAAATACTATGGCGAGTATCAACCATAGTATAAACCTTACCAAAGAGGAATCATCCTCTTCAGGTTGCTCATAAGGCAAAGTTGGCTCTTCAAGGGGCTTGCCGTCTCCAACCAGTTTATCCGGATAGCCGTACTCCAGATATATTTCATTGACTATCGCATCAAACCCCGCAACGATCCCCTGGCTATATCGGCCCTCACGAAAATGCGGGACCATGTATTTATCCTGTATCCTGCCGGTCTTACCATCGGTGAGCACCCCCTCGAGGCCGTACCCCACCTCAATCCTGGATTGCCGGCCCTTTACATCGATGAATATGAGCACGCCGTTATCCTCGCCCTTTTGGCCAATCCCCCAATCCCTGAACAGCCCGAGGGTATACTCCTCCAGCGGCACATCACCAATTCCCGCCATGGTCACAACAACTACCTGAGCCGTTGTAATATCCTCCAGCTCCCTTGCAACCCTTAGGATATGCTCCTCGGCATCGGCATCCAGGACATCGGCATAGTCATTGACATAAAAAGCCTCGGTATGGGCTGGATAGCTGTCCTGTACAGCGCTACAGGCAGCAAACAACAGCGCAATGGCGAATATAAATATGACTATCCTCAAATCCTTCATGCACTTCATGGTCAAACATCCTTAATCCCCAAATAGCTCGCCTACATCGGGAGCCTGCCTGGCATCCTCGGACGCCTCAAAATATTCGGCGCGTTCAAATCCAAATATACTGGCTATGATATTGGTGGGAAACCTTCTGATGGCGGTATTGTACTCTCGAGCTTTTTCGTTGTAATCCCGCCTTGCAACGGCAATCCTGTTTTCGGTACCAGCCAGCTCATCCTGAAGCTGGATAAAATTCTCATTGGCCTTAAGTTCGGGATAATTTTCCGCTATGGCAAGTAGCCTGGACAAAGCGCTGGCAACTTCAGCATCCGCCTGCGCCATGCTCTCAACGGTGGTAGCACCGGCCAGCTTTGCCCTAGCTTCAGCAATCTGGGCAAACACCTCCGATTCATGGGCAGCGTACTTCTTTACGGTTTGCACCAGATTGGGTATTAAATCGTTTCGCCTCTGAAGCTGGTTGTCTATCTGGCTCAAAGCCGTTTGTACCTCTTCGCTCTTTGCTACCAAACCATTGTATCCGTTTATTACCCATATAATAAGCAAAATGAGGACAACTCCTATAACCAAAACCGCTTTTACCCAATTTTTCATGCCTTTACCCCCAAATCTAAAAGATTTATATATTCGACAACTTTATAACTATTCTATCAGACATTTATATACCATTACAAGTAAGAAAACGAAGCTACGTTTATCCTTTCATTTATATGCTCCACCAGAAGCTTGTTATGAACCTTTAAATAAAAATTGATCCTTAAGGAGTTTGTATTGTTCAAAATTGGCATAGTATATGAGCAATATAATTAACATAACATATATGAAAGAAGAGAGAATTTTTTGACCTTTATTGACTTTTATCCCCTGATATGGTAATATATTTTTGACAAAAGGAGTGAACACCTGTCCCATAAAAAGACAGGTATCTGAAAGGAGCTGAGGTGTATGCCGCTTTTTTGGTACGATCCCACCATGATATTGCTTCTCCCGGCAATCTTGCTAGCGATGTATGCTCAATTCAAAGTACAAAGCACATTTGCCAGATACTCCAGAATTCCTGCACGCAGTGGCCTGACAGGCGCTGAGGTAGCTCGAGAAATTCTCCGCAATAACAGGATTTACGATGTGAGAGTTGAGATGACGCCCGGCATACTTACTGACCACTATGACCCCCGCAATAAGGTATTGAGGCTTTCTCCACAGGTATATAACTCCAGCTCTCTGGCTGCCCTGGGCGTGGCAGCCCATGAAGCCGGACATGTGATGCAGCATCAATATGGGTACGTGCCTTTTAACATCCGTACCCTAATCGTACCGGTGGCTGCCATCGGTTCGCAACTGGCTTTCCCTCTATTGTTTCTAGGTTTGATCCTTGGACTTAAGGAACTGGCACAAATAGGAGTTATAGCCTTTAGCGCAGCAGTACTGTTTCAGCTGATCACCCTTCCTGTAGAATACAACGCTAGCAGCAGGGCCATTGAAGCGCTGGAGGTTGGCGGGTATCTTACCAGGGAAGAAACGCCCCATACGCGCAAGGTATTAAATGCCGCGGCTCTTACTTATGTAGCAGCCACTTTAACGGCCATATTGCAACTACTCAGGCTCATGCTGATATCAGGATTTTTCGGGCGAAGGGACGATTGATGATATAGAAGCATAATAGCATTGACAAAAAGTCGGGGCTAAAGCCCCGACTTAAGTTTGCTCGCTTAAAACTCTTTTCAACACGTCAATGGAATAATCGATGTCATCATAGGTTAAAGCGTCGGATACCTGAATTCTTATTCTGGCCTGCCCTTCCGGAACTACCGGATACCCAAACCCTACCACGTATACCCCTTCTTCCAACATCCTTGCGGCAATCCTCATGGCCTTGGCGGTATCGTAGATCATAATCGGAATGATAGCGCTGTCACCTTCAAGGGTTGTAATGCCGGCTTTTTTCAGCTGATCCCTAAAATACTTGACTTTTTGGTGCAGCGAATGCACCTTTTCAGGATGCTCCTCTAAATATTCCAGGGCTGCAAGGGCAATGGCGGCCAATACCGGCGGTAAAGAATTGGAAAACAGATGTGGCCTTGACCGTTGTATGCATAAGTCGATGATCTCTTTTGGCCCTGCGACAAATCCGCCTCCCGCTCCACCCAAAGCCTTACCAAACGTACCAGTTATAATATCCACCTGTCCAAGCATATGGTAATATTCGGCAGTACCGCGGCCGGTATCGCCTATGACACCCGTTGCATGGGAATCGTCTACCATAACGACGGCATCGTATTTTTTTGCCAGCTCCACAATCCCAGGAAGAGGCGCAATATCTCCTTCCATAGAAAAAACCCCGTCAGTAACGATAAGGGCCACGCCGCCCTGTGCGGTAGCCTCCCTTAACTTTTCCTCAAGGGAATTCAAGTCGGCATGGCGATATACCAGGCGTTGCACTCCTTTTGAGACCAGCCGGCATCCATCTATAATGCTAGCGTGATTTAATTCATCGGATATCACGGCATCTCCCGGATTCAATAAAGCCGGAATGACGGCTGTATTGGCATTCCAACAAGAGGTATATGTGAGGGCCGCTTCGGTACGAAGAAATTGTGCCACTTTATTTTCCAACACCCTGTGTATATCGTATGTCCCGCAGATAAACCTCACGCTGGCAGCTCCTGCCCCATACTTTTTAAGCGCTTCAATACCTCTCTCGATGATCTGAGGATGGTTTGCCAATCCCAGATAGTTGTTAGAACACAGCATAACGACATCGCCATATCTTTCAATGGTGCTTCTACCACTTGCAGAGGATACGAGATACTGGTACTCCTTGTAAGTGCCCTCTTTCTTCAACGAATCAAGCTGTGCCCTGATCCTCTCATAAAGCCGTCTGCTCATATTATGAACACCCCTTTTTATTTTGAAACTTTGAGCAAAACCTTTATTGCTCTATTGGCCTCCATTTCCAGAAAACCCTTCTCCACATCTTCAAAATCCAATACATGGGTAATGATGGGATCAATCAACTTTCCGTTTTGTAAAAGAAAACTTTCGCATTGGTACCAGGTTTCAAACATCCTTCTGCCGGTAATCCCCCTCATGGTAACCCCTTTGAATATCACCTGCTTGGCCAAATCGAGTTCCACTTCACGGGGTGGGATGCCAAGCAAGCTCACCTCGCCGCCATTGCTCACAAGTTCCAATCCCAACCTCAAGGATTGGCTGTTTCCACTCATCTCCAGGAAGACATCCGGCCCCAGCCCATCGGTATACTCCATTATCTTTTCCTTTACATCGGCATCATAAAAATCCAGCACGTAATCGGCTCCTACCTTAAGGGCAACCTCCCTCTTAAAAGGACTGGGTTCTACCACTATAACCTTCTTTGCTCCGTTTACCTTGGCAATGGGGATGGCAAAAAGCCCTATGGATCCTGCACCGGTAATAAGAACGTTCTTCATGTTTACAGGCTGTGCCATGACGGTATGCATGGCATTCCCTAAAGGGTCGAATAGAGCACCATAAAAGTCAGGAATATCAGGATGTACTGGCCACACGTTGCTTGCAGGAACGCATACAAACTCAGCAAAACAACCATCCCTATCAACGCCCAATATCTCCACATCTTTACAGATATGTCCTTGCCCATTCCTGCAGTATCTGCAATGCCCACACGTTATATGCCCTTCAGCCGATACCCTCTGCCCTATCTGCAAATGTCTTACATTCTCACCTACTGCATATACCGTCCCAATAAATTCATGGCCTATGACGAGAGGAGGTTTGAGCCTGCTCTCGGCCCAAAGATCCCACTTATAGATATGTAAGTCGGTACCACAAATCCCCACAATTTTCACTTTTATGAGTACCTCATCAGGCCCTGGTTGCGGAATGGCAACAGTAGTGACCTCTATCCCCCGTCCAGGGCCTGGCTTTTTCACAGCTTTCATGGTTGCCATATCAAATCCTCTCCCAGCCACTTTGTTTAACATATTGAACTACTAGTTGATTATATTAAATAAAATATGCACTGTCAATCCAAAGAATTCTTAAAATTTTTACGATTGACCTGCAAAATGCGCCGCAGCTATAATACAATTGTGACCATAAATACGAAAGACAAAATCAATTGAGCCACACATGCCTTAAACGAAGCTGTGTCCCTTTTTAAAAACTAACTATAGCAAAAATTTAATTCTTATAAGGCAGGGAATCATAATGGACAAAAAACAACCCCCAGCGATAGGGAAAAACATCGCCACTTACAGAAAACAAAAAGGGATGAGCATGGATGAGCTGGCCAAGAGGTCAGGGGTATCAAAATCCATGCTATCCCAAATAGAACAGGAGAAAACCAATCCCACAGTGGTCACGCTGTGGAAGATCGCCAATGCCCTCAACATACCCGTCGAATACCTGTTAAAGACTCAAACGGTTTCGAAGATAGAAGTGCTCAGGAAGGACGATGCTCCCATCTTCTATTCAGAGGATGGTTCATGCCTTATACGGGTAAATTCACCCGTGCACATGATAGACAACCTTGAACTCTATGACATGACCTTTAAGCCCAGGGGCAAGCTCCATTCAAAGCCCCATTTCCCCAACGCTGAGGAGTTTTTAACCGTCATCACCGGAAAATTCAAGGTCACCGCCGGTGAAAGCTCGGCCATATTGAACGAAGGAGACACGGGAAGATACAAGGCCGACAGGGAACATACCATAGAGAACTTGACGGACCAAGAGGCAAAAGCCTATCTAGTGGTGTGGTTTCCACAATGATCTTGACGTAATTGCATGTACATCGCGTTTTATAGCCGCCAAAAGGAAAACCGCTCTGTTAAAGAGCGGTTTTCTGATTTTCCATTTTCCTTACCATCAATGCAATTTCTCTCAGCGCAAAACAGCCCTATTTCACCACTATCCTGTGATAGGTCTTCTTACCTTTTCTGATGAGCAGGCTGCCATTCTGAAGGTCCTGCTGGGTCAATTGACGCTCTATGCTGTCCACCCGCTCGCCGTTTATATACAGCCCACCCTGTGCAATCAAGCGTCGGCCTTCACCCTTAGATGGGATAAACCCTATCTTATATAACAGATCAATCACGTTGGCATTTTGCCTGTATTCTTCCATAGTAATCTCGGTTGTGGGTACGGCATTCATGTCCCCGCCACCGCCAAATAGGGCTTCGGCAGCCGCCTGCGCCTTTCTGGCTTCCTCCTCGCCGTGTACATTTTTGGTGACCTCGTATGCCAACACCTTCTTAGCCTCGTTTATCTTCTCGCCGGGAAGGCTTGCCAGGCGGTTGACCTCTTCCATGGGCAAGAAGGTCAAAAGCGCAAGGCACTTCTTTACATCTGCATCGGCTATATTTCTCCAATATTGATAGAAATCATATGGGCTGGTTTTGTTGGGATCAAGCCAGATAGCGCCTGCTCTGGTCTTGCCCATCTTTTGCCCATCGCTGGTGGTAAGCAGGGTAAATGTAAGGCCGTATGCCTCGGCTCCCTCCACCCTGCGGATGAGGTCAACTCCGGCCAAAATGTTGGACCACTGGTCATCACCGCCCAATTGAAGCCGACAGCCGTACCTCCTGTAAAGCTCAAGGAAGTCATAGCTCTGCATCAGCATATAATTAAATTCCAGGAATGACAGCCCTCGTTCCAACCGGGATTTAAAGCATTCGGCAGTCAACATCCGATTTACCGAAAAATGTATGCCTATCTCCCTCAAAAACTTCACATAGTTAAGGTTGAGCAGCCAATCGGCGTTGTTGACCAGAATGGCTTTGCCTTCAGAGAAGTCCAAAAACCTTGAAAGCTGTTTTTTAAAAGCCTCTGCATTCCTGGCAATGGTCTCCGGAGTCATCATCTCGCGCATATCGGTACGACCGCTGGGGTCACCTACCATGGCGGTGCCCCCGCCAATGAGGGCGATAGGCCTATGCCCGGCCCGCTGCATATGCATCATGACCATGATTTGAATGAAATGTCCCACGTGCAAGCTATCAGCCGTTGGATCGAAACCGATGTAAAAGGTGACGGGTTCTCTGCCCAAAAGTTCCCTTACCTCTTCCTCGTGGGTAACTTGCGCTATATAGCCCCTCTCCTTCAGCACATCATAAACGTTTGTCACTTCGATTCCTCCAACATTTAATATTTTACTTAAATGATTGGCTTTTCACAAAATTTTAATCTATATGTTCCACAAATTCAAGTCCCTGGCCGGCAATTTAACAAAGCCCACCTCATCAGGCTTAACCAACTCGATGCCCATGAAGCATTTACAGATCTCTCCTCTAATAGTTTATCTTTCGAAATCTCGGTTTCTTGATGCTATGAACATCTGCCCCTTCTGCCTGTTTGTCGGTAAAATCGCCTAGCTTTTCCATCCCTAGAGAGATGGCATAGCCGCCTACAAAAAATATGACGCTTAACACTATTTGCCCTATGCTTGAAAAACCCGAAGGTATAATGAGAAGGGTGGAAGCCACCACTATGCCAAGAACGATGTAATTGGCTATATGCTGATATTCCCTGAGCATAGCATTGACAAACCTGGACAGCATTATTGCCGATAATATGATGCCTAGCAGTAAGGGCAAAATCACGTCCATCCTCATATCGGCAATGCCGGCCGCCATAGGTTGATAAAGCCCCAGGAATATGAGTATAGAAGATGAACTTAAGCCCGGTATTACCAAGCTCAACCCCCATATGACGCCGCACACAAAATACCATGCGATGTTGGGAGTGATTACTATGGCTTGCCCTGTCTTCAAAGAAGATAAAAGCGCATAAAATATGACCAGGCTGACGACAAAGTACGACCACGAAACTGTCCCAGCACCCTTTTTCTCAACCTCGCGAAAGAGCGAAGGAAACATGCCTGCAATGAGCCCAACGAATAGAGAGGCCGCCAGTGTCGAAGAAACCTCAAAAATCACTTCCACTACCCTTGCCAACCCCAGAAAACCTATCCCCCACCCTATCATTATGGGTATAAACAGCTTATAATATTTGATGAGGGATCGGATGGGATTGGAGAGCAAGGCTATCATGGGTTGATATATGCCGAATACCACGCACAGCACGCCTCCGCTGATGCCCGGTAAAATGGCGCTGCTCCCTATAAGGGCTCCCTGTATTATTCGCAATATCCACAATCTAGCTGAAAATTTCCAATGAGATAGTCTTCTTCCCATAATCTTACATCACTCACTCGTAAGGAGTATATTGTGCTGTTACACTTTTATATATTAGCAAATATTGAA
>NZ_VSCO01000029.1:0-16082 GCF_047459465.1 Caldicoprobacter sp.
AAAAATCAAGTAATTTTATTTGCAGTAAAATTGCAGTATTTTTGGTTTAAAAGTAATTTTTCCAGGGTTTTCAAAACCCTGGAACCCTTGATTTTACTGGTGCGAAAGGGGGGACTCGAACCCCCACGGGCGTAAAGCCCACTAGACCCTGAATCTAGCGCGTCTGCCAATTCCACCACTTTCGCACGATCTTAAATTTTTATGGTGGAGGGGGATGGATTCGAACCACCGAAGGCTGCGCCAACAGATTTACAGTCTGCCCCCTTTGACCACTCGGGCACCCCTCCACACTTGGTGCCTCGGGGCGGAATCGAACCACCGACACGCGGATTTTCAGTCCGCTGCTCTACCAACTGAGCTACCGAGGCTAATATGGCGACCCGGAAGGGACTTGAACCCTCGACCTCTAGCGTGACAGGCTAGCGTTCTAACCAGCTGAACTACCGGGCCGTATTTTATATGGTGGGCCTTCAGGGATTCGAACCCCGGACCAACCGGTTATGAGCCGGCTGCTCTGACCGCTGAGCTAAAGGCCCATATTTTCAATTTATTCATGTTTGGTGACCCCTAGGGGATTCGAACCCCTGTTACAGGCGTGAAAGGCCTGTGTCTTAACCACTTGACCAAGGGGCCACTCACTGGTCGGGGTGGAGGGATTTGAACCCCCGGCCCCATGCTCCCAAAGCACGTGCGCTACCAAGCTGCGCCACACCCCGACTCTTTCGAGGCATTTTTCAAAGGCAAATATTAATATACAGCATTTAAGTTACTCTGTCAAGAGGAAAAAATTTTTTATTTTACAGTGCCGATATGGTATAATTACAGACGGGTAACTGTATTTTTGGAAGAAATTTTAGAAGAAAGGGTGAGACTATATGAACGTCACTCACAATTACAATTCCTCTACCAATACCTGGGAAGTTTCTCTATCGGGCGAGGTGGATGTATACAGCGCTCCGCAGCTCAAGGAAGTCCTTCACAGCCTTTTGGATCAGCATAATTCGAGTATGATTATAGATTGTGAGGGCCTTAAGTATATCGACAGCACCGGCTTGGGCGTGCTGATCGGCGTTTTAAAGAGAGTAAAGGATAACAAGGGCAATATATCAATAAGGAATTTAAAACCCTACATTAAGAAAATTTTTACCATAACAGGACTTGATAAAATATTTTTGATTGAGGTGCAGGAATGATGGAGATGGATAACATCTATTTAAAAGTGCCGGCAAAACCCGAGTACATGCTGGTTATACGGTTGACGACTTCAGCGGTGGCCAGCCGTGCTGGCTTTGGTGTAGATGAGATTGAGGATATAAAGCTGGCGGTGTCCGAGGCGGGAACCTATGTGATGAACCACGATAGGAGCATTGAATGGCTAGAGCTTACTTTTAAGGTGGATAAGGAAAAAGGCATGTGGATTGATATATTTGCATCCAAATCGGTTCACCGAGATGTGCCGTTCTTCGACGATGAGCAGATAGAGCTCAGCTTCTATATAATGCAATCCCTTATGGATGTAGTAGAGAAAACGATGGATAACGGAGTTTTAAGGGGTATAAAGATGTATAAAAAATATGGGGGTTAGTTTTTAATGAACGTACAGGCGTCTACAAAGCTGGATTCAGAAAATTTGGAAGCATTGCTTAGGGAGTATTGCAAGACCAGGGACATAGGATTGAGAAACATTTTGGTGCAGAAATATCTATATATCGCTGAAATAATAGCCAAGAAGTTTGCCAATCGGGGAATCGAGTATGATGATTTGTATCAGGTGGCTTCTCTGGCTTTGATAAAAGCGCTGGAACGCTATGATATAAATAAGGGCTACAAGTTTTCCAGTTTTGCAACTCCTACCATAATTGGAGAGATAAAGAACTATTTCCGCGACAAAAGCAGGATAATCCGGTTGCCCAGGAAGGAGAACGAGATGCTCAAAAAGCTGGAGGAAGCCAGGATACATCTTTCGGCTGCTCTCGGGCGTTCGCCCAAATCTGAGGAGCTGGCCGAGTATTTGGGTATGACCACTGAAGAGGTTTTGGAGCTGATGGAATCCAATCAAAAGACCAATCCCCTTTCGCTGGATTATTATATAGACGAGGACAAAGAAACCGATCTGTCAGCAGTGATAGGCTACGAAGAAAATGGCTACATAAGGGTTGAAAACAGGGACTTTATAGATAGCATCATGGACAAGCTCAACGATGTGGAAAAAAAGGTTATATATGAGCGCTTTTATAACCAGCGAAGCCAGAAGGATATAGCCGAAGAGATGGGCGTCTCGCAGATGTATATTTCAAGGCTTGAGCGAAAAATTTTGAGGAAGCTCAAGTACATGTTTAAAAATAGCATATGAGCATTAATTGTAGTGTAAAATTTTATCGTGAAATTTTGGTGTAAAATGATGACAGTGTTTAAATGCTGTGAAGAAGGGTAGTTATATAATTAGGGGACAGTGTTTTATTGGGTCAAAGCGATTGAAGTTGTCAGTCTAATTTGAGGAGGACTGATTTTTGGGGGTAGTGTCGGTGGTGTTATTGTTTAAAAGGGAAATTGTAGGTGCCAATACGCAGATGGTCAGAGAGCTGGTAAGGGAAATAATGAATCGTATAGAGGCTTGGCATCACCTGGAGGAGGAAGAGGATTATGAATTCCGTCTCATAATCAATGAGCTCATCGTCAATGGCATCGTCCACGGGAATAAGTGCTTTAATGACAAGGTATTGACAGTAATTGTCCATGCGCTGGATGATAACACCATATCTATATGTATAAGGGATCAGGGCAGGGGCTTCAATTACAAGGAAATAGAAAAAGGCATTTTCCCCTGTGATTCTTTCGCGCTTTTGGAAAGGGGCAGGGGGCTCAAAATAGTGCAGAGCATATGCGATGATATCAAGTTCAGCAAGAATGGTAGCTGGATTAGCGTAAAGAAATCCATAAAGTCATAAGGCAATATTAAACTGATTGGCTGCAATCAGAATATTTTTATTTTTGGAGGATTTTTTTATTTTGTGGAGAAATAAAAAATATAGTAAAATAACTGTGAAGGGATTGGGGTTATGGGGAAGGGCCTTGTAATTGGCAGAAGAAGGGTACGCTTTCGCTTTTTTGTTTTTTTGTTTGGGGTCATATTGGGCTGTTATTTTCTCATACGTGCTTCCACCAGTACGCCGGTTTACGGCATCGTTCAGTATGGAGAAGTACTGTTAAAGGATAAGGGTGGTGCTCTGGTAATCCGGCAGGAGAAGGCGTATAATGCTCCTGAGTACGGGCGTGTTAACTTTTTGGTGGCCGAAGGTGAAATGGTGGAGAAAGAGGATCCCGTAGCAGTTTTATATAAAGCCAATTACAAGGAGGAGCTGGTGTACCAGCTGTACAACGTGCAGGAGAGGATATTGCTATATCAGCAGGAAAATATATTGCAGGATATCATTGACAAGGACTTGGAGAAAGTGGAAAAGGATATAGCTAGTACAGTCTTATCCATCCAGGTTGCAGTAAGGGATCTGCAGTTTGACAAATTGGATGATTACGAAAAAAGGCTTCGTTCGTTGTTTGCAAACCGGCAAAAGATACTTGACCAAAAGACCAAACCCGATCCTTATTTAGAAAGGCTTTATAAAGAGGAAGCTGAGCTAAACAAGCAGCTTGAGGAATGGAAGATAGAGCTGGTGGCCCCCGAGTCCGGCATCATAAGCTTTTCTTTGGATGGCTTGGAAAGCATTCTGGGGGAAAAAGCGGTCAACTATATCACTGTTAAAGATTTTAAAGCTTTTTATAGTGAAAATGCGGTCAGAGAAGATGAAGAAGAAGGTGCCAAGGCAGAGCAGCCATTTTTTAAAATCGTGCAACCCGGAAAGTGGTATGCAGCTTGTTTGATATCGGAGCCGCAAATCAATTATGCAGAAGGGCAAGAGGTGGATGTAAGCTTTATAGGGCCTCAGATGCAAACCATAAAAGGCAGGGTGTACAATATTGTCCGGGAAAAGGGAGAAGTCCTTGTGATAGTGGAGTTTAACGAAAAGATTGAGGATTTCATCAGTAAGCGAAGCGTCGAAGTAGAGATAAGTAAGAGTTTTCAGGGATTTATGGTACCTGCCGATGCTGTCGTCACCCGGCGAGGAGAGAAAGGAATAATGGTGGTTCGTGAGGAGTCGGAGGTTTTTATACCGGTAGAGATGGTGGCGATGGATGATGAGTATGCTATAATTTCTGAAAAAGGAGAATCCAAGCAGTTGGAACTTCACGCCAAGGTTCGCATTAAGAGGTGATGGGGCAATGGACATACGATACAATGTAGAAAGGGTATTAGATAGGGTTGCCGAAGCTGCTCTTAGGGCGGGTAGAGCCCCCCAGGATGTCACTGTTGTGGCTGTTACTAAGACCGTCGATGTGGCTAGGATAATGGAAGCTATAAATGCCGGCATTAAGCATATCGGCGAGAACAGGGTGCAAGAGTTTGTAAAGAAGCATGACTTTATTCCTGCCGGGATAAAGAGGCACCTGATCGGGACATTGCAGACAAACAAGGTGAAATACATAGTGGACAAGGTAGATTTGATACACTCGCTGGACCGCGTTTCACTGGCGAAGGAGCTCAACAAGCGCGCAGGGGAGAGGATTATTCCCGTTTTAATACAGGTCAATATATCCAGGGAATCCACCAAATCGGGCATTTTCGAAGAAGACCTTGAAAGCTTTATCGAGCAGCTGCAGCTGTTCGACCATATAAGGGTAAAGGGATTGATGACCATAGCGCCGCTGTTAAGTGACCCGGAAGCTGCACGACCTTATTTTGCGCGGCTTAAAAAGCTGTTTGACAGAATAAAGGAGAGACGATATCCTCATATTGATATGGAATATCTCTCCATGGGGATGACCAATGATTTTGAGGTGGCCATTGAAGAAGGAGCCAATATCGTGAGGATTGGTAGAGCGATCTTTGGGGAAAGATATGTTTAGAAAAGGGGAGGAATTTTTATGGCAGATGGTATATTCAACAAGATTTTAAACCTGATTGGGTTGGAAGAAACGGTGGTAGAGGAAAATCCGGAAGCTGATGAACCCGAAGCCGAGGAGCGAGATCAAGTTCAGGAGCTGGAGGAGCCATCATTTTGGTCCAGGCAAAGGAAAGGTAAAGTGGTCAATATACATACTTCCTCTTATGTAAAAGTAGTAATATATCAGCCGGTGTCATTTGAAGATACCCAGACCATTATCAATAATTTGAAGAGCAGAAAGCCCATCGTAGTTAACCTGGAGGCGCTGGATATGCCTTTGGCTCAAAGGGTGTTGGACTTCATAAGCGGGGCCGTATATGCTCTTGATGGGACCATTCAAAAGGTGTCCAGAGGCATATTTGTGCTGGCGCCCAGCAATATTGAAATAGTGGGCAATATTCCGGATGAATTGAAGGGCAAGAGCTTTTATACGCTAGCAAACATCAAAGAAGATGAGACGGAATAGGAGGAGTGGCATTGGTATATTGGGGAATCATATATGTGCTGCGGGGCGTGCGATGGTTTTTGAACGTCCTGTCGTGGTTAATTGTCATCAACGCGTTCATGTCCTGGTTTATAGATCCAACCCATCCCATTCGATCTTTCATTATGCGCGTAGTGGAACCGGTGGTCAGACCTTTTCGTAGGTTAACCGATAGGCTGAATACTTCGGGATTTCCTATAGATTTTTCGCCGCTTTTTGCTTATCTGGCCATTATGCTTCTGCAGCAGATCATAGAGGTAGTGGAAAACTTGCTGAAATACAGAGCGACGCTATTTTAAGGTTTTGTGTAGTAATATAAAGATGAAGAGGGGAGGATAGCCGATTATGCCGTTGACGCCCATGGATATCCACAATAAGGAGTTTTCCAGGAGCTTTAGAGGTTATGACGAGGATGAAGTGGATCAGTTTCTGGATGAAGTGGTAGAGGATTTCGAAAAGCTCTACAAAGAAAACCTTGAACTTAAGGAACGCATAGGCGTTTTAAAAGAGCAGTTGGAGTATTATAAATCCATGGAGGGTACGCTCAAGGAGACGCTGATCACGGCACAAAAAACGGCCGATGAGGTGATAGCCTCGGCGCATAAAAATGCAGAGCTCATCGTAAAAGAGGCTGAACAGAGGGCCCAGAAAATCGTACAGGATGCCAATGAGCAGGTGCTAAAAATACGAATGGAATACGAGGAGACCAGAAAACAGGTAGAGATATTCAAAACCAGGTTTAAAACGCTTTTGCAGGAGTACCTTCAAACTATAGAAAGGGAAATGGAATTGCCATCTTCTGTTGAAGCTGGGCAGTAAACCAGGATTTAAAACCGAGGATTTCAAGGATTAATGTATAGGATAAAATGGGCTATAAGGGGGTATACTTTTTTCAGTATCCCCTTTTTATATTTTTTGAGAGATGATATGGCATGAAAGGGAATTGCGAGGCAAAAAATGGTAATGGAAAAAGTGAGCAGGCCTATTCCAAAATAGAGGAAATTGCCAGAACCCTTGAGAAGATGAACTTCGGGGAATATGTTGAATACCTGAACGATACCTGGAGGGTTATACGCACCAATTTCATAGCCGGCCTAGCGAGAGGGTTGGGAATGGCTGTGGGGTTTACCTTGCTTGGCGCCATGGTGTTGTACTTTCTTACCCGGCTGGCCAACGAGAATTTGCCCATAATAGGCGGCTTTATAGCGGAAATAGTAAAAATCGTCAACGAGCACCTGTAAGGGCTTGAAATATGAAGGCGCGTTTGGGAATTTATAACATTTAAAAAGAGAGGGAAATGAGGCTTATGAGAGATTATGAGATTAAATATCTTAAGAAAAAGCTGCTGGAAGAACAACAAAAAGTGGAATCCATGCTCAACCAGTCCAAGAAAAACAATTTTGGCATGAACGATTCCATAGGAAACAGCATAGAGGAGCTTTCAAAGTATGACAATCATCCTGCCGATTTAGGTACCGAAACCTTTGAGCAGGAAAAGTATATCTCCCTGCGCAACCATCAGCTAGAATACCTTAGCGATATACGCGATGCTCTGCAAAGGATAGAGAGGGGAAGCTACGGCATATGTCTGTACTGCGGCGAGGAGATAGGCTTTGAGCGGCTGGATGCATACCCTACTGCCAAGCTCTGTATCAATTGTCAGAGAAAAGAGGCTGAAGAGCAGATTGACACAAATTGGGCCTAACCTGCAAAAAGTTGCTGCCTGATGGCTATGAAATGTGCTCCCCCTTGTGTTATAATGTAATATGGTTTAAACAATTGAGTGAAAGGGGAGCATTAATGCTTCAGGCATTTATAGTGGTCTTTATAGTAGTTCTTGACCAGCTTACCAAATACCTTGCCAGGACCTATCTTAAGCCTGTGAAGTCTGTCCCTTTAATACGAAATGTATTTCACTTTACCTATGTGGAAAACAGAGGTGCTGCATTCGGCATCTTGCAAAATCAGAGATGGCTTTTTATAGCGCTGACAGTTGTGGTCAGCGCGGTGATAGCATATTACTTGTTTGTCCGCACTCTGGAGAGCCCGGTGCTCACCATTGCCCTGTCCATGATACTGGGTGGAGCTATAGGCAACCTGATCGACAGGTTGTGGCTGGGGTATGTGGTGGATATGCTGCATTTTGTGCTCATAGATTATCCCGTCTTCAATGTGGCCGATTCATTCGTGGTGATAGGCACCATATTGCTTGCCTATTATATCCTGTTTATCGCTGATTCAGGACAAAAGTTATTCAGCTAGGTGTTGGTTTGATGGAAACGCTGAGGTTTGAAGTGGAGCAAGCGGACGACAAAAAGAGGATTGACGTCTTTTTGACCGAGAAGCTCCCCGGGCATTCGCGTTCGTACATTCAAAAGTTAATAAAGGATGGATTGGTATCGGTAAATGGGCAAAAGGTTAAGTGCAACTTCAAGGTAAAGCCTGGTTGCTTGATAGATGTCACCATACCTCCCCCTAAGGAGGTATCCCTTCAGCCCGAGCCTCTGGAATTGGATATAGTGTATGAGGATAACGACATAGTGGTGATCAATAAGCCGCAGGGGATGGTAGTACACCCCGCTCCGGGGAATTATTCAGGTACGCTGGTCAATGCGCTGCTCTACTCCTGCGATGGGCTATCGGGGATTGGCGGAGAAATACGACCGGGAATCGTCCACCGCCTGGATAAGGATACCTCTGGCCTGCTGGTGGTTGCCAAGAACGATGCGGCGCACCAAAGCCTGGCGCAGCAGATCAAGGATAGGACTTTAAAAAGAATTTACTGGTGCATTGTGGAAAAAAACATAAAGGAGGATAAGGGGATCATCAATGCCCCGATAGGGCGCCATCCCACCAACCGCAAAAAGATGGCGGTGCTGAATTCACCCACTGCCAAACCGGCTATTACCCATTTTAAGGTGCTTGAGCGGTTTGGCCAGTACACCCTGGTGGAGGCCAGGCTTGAAACCGGTAGAACCCATCAGATACGAGTGCACATGGCGTATATAGGGCATCCCGTGGTAGGGGATAGCGTGTACGGTTCTCGAAAGCAAAAGTTTAACTTAAAAGGGCAGGTCCTTCATGCCAAGAAGCTGGGACTTATCCATCCTTCTACCGGAGAGTATATGGAATTTGAAGCGCCCCTGCCCCCATACTTTGAAGATCTGCTTGATATTCTGAGGAGAAGTAATATCAAAAATTAAAAAGGGTATAGACACTTGACAATGTTCATGTTATACTATAAAAAACTGCTTTGGCCTTTAAATCGATCCTGTGAGGTCGGTAAGGTGGTGGTAGCGTGTGCAAAATTGCATGTGGGGTGGTATATGATAAGAGGGCATCTTACCGATGGGTGAGATGCCTTTTTTATGAAAAAAGGGGTGACCTGGATAATGATCCAAAAAGCGCTGATTATGGATGAAGCGGCGATGAACAGGGCGCTTACGCGAATAGCCCACGAGATCATAGAACGCAACAAAGGCATCCAGGATGTGGTACTGGTAGGCATAAAGACCAGGGGAGTGCCGCTTGCTCGGAGGCTGGCTATGAAGATACAGCAGTACGAAGGTCAGGAAATCCCCGTTGGGGTGTTGGACATAACGCTGTATCGAGATGACCTGTCTCCCAAATCTGATCAGCCTATGGTCAACAGCACCAATGTTCCGTTTGACGTAAATGGTAAAGTCGTGGTAATGGTCGATGACGTGCTATTTACCGGGAGGACTGCGCGGGCAGCCATGGATGCCCTGATCGATTTGGGCAGGCCCAAGGCCATCCAGCTTGCGGTGTTAGTGGATAGGGGACACCGGGAGCTGCCAATAAGGGCGGATTACGTGGGCAAAAACGTTCCTACATCAAAAAGCGAAAAGGTGTGCGTATATGTTTCAGAGGTTGATGGTGTAAACAAAGTGATCATAGCTGAACTCTGAACTTAAGAAGTTCCCTTTAATACAGTCCAGTGAGGCTGTCAAGGGAATTACAACCGAGCATTTACAGAGCATTTTATAAGCCTTGATAGCCTTCTATCAAGGCTTTTTTGATGCCCAAAAATGCTTTTACTGGACATTGAGGATCTCATAAATCTTAAATGTTGGTGGGTGAGATGATGGCACTCAAGCGAAAGGATTTGCTGGGACTTAGGGGGATGACCAAAGCAGAGCTGGAGGAGATATTGAGTACAGCGCAGGACATGAAATCTATCCTTTTAAGCAACGTAAAAAAGGCCTCATATTTACAGGGCAAGTCAGTGGTAATGCTGTTTTATGAAAACAGTACCCGAACCAGGTTTTCGTTTGAATTTGCGGCCAAGTATCTGGGAGCCCACACGGCCAGCGTTGCAGTCTCATCCAGCAGCGTTGCCAAGGGAGAAAGCCTGGTAGATACGGGGAAAACACTTCAAAGCATGGGGATCGACGTCATCGTCCTTCGCCATCCGATGTCAGGTGCACCTCATCTTCTGGCAAAGCATGTGTCGGCTTCGGTTATCAATGCCGGCGATGGGATCAACGAACATCCAACTCAGGCGCTTCTAGATATGTTTACCATAAAACAAAAAAAGGGTACCCTGGACGGTTTGAAGGTGGCCATAATAGGGGACATACTGCACAGCAGGGTGGCGCGCAGCAACATATGGGGTCTAACTGCTATGGGTGCCGAGGTGAGAGTAGCAGGTCCTTCTACCCTTATGCCGCCTGATATTGAAAAGATGGGGGCAAGGGTTTTTTACAAGGTTGAGGAAGCCGTAAAGGATGCCGATGTGGTCATGGGCCTACGGATTCAAAGGGAGCGCCAGCAAAAAGGGCTACTGCCTTCTATTAGGGAGTACACGCGCCTGTTTGGAATAACCCAGGAACGGATACGGCTTGCCAAAGCGGATGCCCTTATCATGCATCCTGGGCCGGTAAACAGGGGGGTGGAGATATCGTCGGATCTGGTGGATGGAGAACAGTCTGTCATAAACGAGCAGGTGACCAACGGAGTGGCTATTCGCATGGCGCTTCTATATCTCTTGACGCGGAGGGATTATAATGCTGTGCATTAAAAACGGAACGGTGATTGATGGAATTTCGGATGTACCCTACAAAGCCGATATATTGATAGATAAAGGAAAAATAATTCATATAGGAGAAAATATGGGAAATGCTGCTGATGAAGTCATAGATGCTACTGACAAATGGGTGCTGCCGGGACTGGTGGATTCTCACTGCCATTTGAGAGAGCCGGGGTTTGAATACAAGGAAGATATAGGTTCAGGGACCAGGAGCGCCGCTGCAGGCGGTTTTACCAGCGTTGCGTGTATGGCCAATACTAATCCAGTAGTGGACAATGCGGCCATGGTAAATTATATAAAGTCAATAGCCAGGGCTAAAGGAGTAGTTAAGGTCTATCCCGTAGCAGCTGTTACAAAAGGCCTGGAAGGACAAGAGCTTACGGAGATGGGGGAACTCAAAGAGGCGGGAGCAGTAGCCCTTTCGGATGACGGCAGGCCCATAATGAACTCACAGCTGATGAGGCTGGCCCTTCAGTACGCCAAAGGGATGGGTATGCTCATAATTTCTCACTGCGAAGATTTATCGCTGGTTGGCGACGGAGTTATGAACGATGGGTACATGTCAACGGTGCTGGGGCTTAAGGGTATAACCCGGGCTGCAGAGGAGGTCATGGTGGCCCGAGACATCATACTGGCCGAGGTGCTGGATGCACCCATACACATTGCCCATGTGAGCACCAGGGGCTCGGTGGAGCTCATACGCCAGGCAAAGAGGAGAGGCGTTAAGGTGACTTGCGAAACTGCGCCTCATTATTTTTGTGCAACCGATGAGTGGGTGGATGGATATAATACCAATGCTAAAGTGAATCCTCCTTTGCGCACCAGCGACGATGTAGAGGCCGTAAAGCAGGGGTTAAAGGATGGGACCATCGATATCATCGCTACCGACCATGCGCCTCACCATCGGGACGATAAAGAAGTAGAGTACAGCCTGGCTGCCAACGGCATATCGGGCTTTGAGACGGCATTTTCCCTTGCATATACCCATCTGGTGGAAACGGGTATCCTTTCTATACAGGAGCTGGTGCAAAAGATGAGCAAGAGGCCAGCAGAGATATTGAATATAGATGCTGGGACCATACAGGTCGGAAAACCTGCAGATGTAATAGTGGTTGACCTTCATAGGACGTATACCGTCGATGTTTCAAAATTCTACTCCAAAGGCAAGAATTCGCCTTTTAACGGCTGTACATTGAAGGGCAAGGTCATTCATACCATCGTGGATGGCAAAGTAGTTATGAAAAATGAAAAAGTAATTATTTGAAATTGCAAAAATTTCTATTATAATACGTTATAATACGAGAAAACGGAAGCACTGGATATGTGGGGTGAAAGCATTTGATAGATAGGCTCATAGAGCAGATCATTGAGAAAAAGAATCCTACGGTGGTGGGGTTGGATACCCGCCTTGAATACGTTCCCGACCATGTGATAGAAGGGTGCAGCGGGGCATCGCCCTTTGAAGTCGCGGCTAGAGCCATCTTTGAATTTAACAAGGCTATCATTGACGCGGTGTATGAGCACGTCCCTGCAGTCAAGATACAGATAGCCTATTATGAGCTTTATGGGCCACCAGGAATAGAGGCCTTCAGGCTTACAGCTCAGTACGCCAAATCGAAGGGCCTGATAGTCATAGGGGATGTTAAGAGAAACGATATCGGTTCCACTGCCGAAGCCTATGCCAGCGCTTATTTGGGGGAGACTCCGCTTAAAAGCGGCAGCATGCCGGCCTTCAACCTGGATTTCATAACGGTTAATCCCTATCTGGGCACCGATGGCGTGATGCCATTTATCAAAGCTTGCAGGGATTACGGGAAAGGCATATTTGTGCTGGTTAAAACTTCTAATCCATCGTCAGGAGAGTTTCAGGATCTGCCGGTTGGGGAAAAGAGACTGTACAATAAAGTGGCTGAAAAAGTGGTGGAGTGGGGTAAGGAGCTCATGGGGACAAAAGGTTACAGCCATGTAGGGGCTGTTATAGGGGCCACTTACCCTCGGCAGCTTGAGGAGCTGAGAGGAGAGATGCCCAACACTTACTTTTTGATACCTGGTTATGGGGCACAAGGAGGCAGTATTCAGGATGTAATGGGCGGTTTTGATGAGCGCGGCTTGGGAGCGGTTATCAACGCTTCTCGCAGCGTCATATGTGCCTATCGCCAAAGCCCGTGGAAGGAAAGGTTTTCTCCTCAGCGCTTTGCGGATGCCGCTCTGGCAGAGGTGCTCCGCATGAAAGAGGAAATCGAAACTGCCCTGTTACATAGGGGGATTAAACCGTGGTAATCGAAAAAATAGCAGATGGAAAAGGAGATGATGAGTTATGCCGAGGGACTCAAACATCAAAAAAGTCCTTGTAATAGGCTCAGGACCAATAGTCATAGGACAGGCAGCCGAGTTTGATTATGCGGGAACTCAGGCTTGCAGGGCTCTGAAAGAGGAAGGTGTGGAGGTGGTACTGGTAAACAGCAATCCTGCCACCATCATGACTGATCCCCATATGGCTGACCACGTGTATATTGAACCGTTGACTCCCCAAATTCTTAAGGGAGTTATTGCCAGAGAAAAGCCCGATAGCCTGTTGGCCACTTTAGGTGGGCAGACGGGGCTTAATCTGGCAGTTGAGCTGGCCGAATCGGGATTTTTAGATGAATACGGCGTGAGGATCATAGGAACCGATGTAGACTCCATCCGCAAAGGAGAGGATAGGGAGCTATTCAAGCAGATCATGCAGTCTATCGGGGAGCCGGTGATCGAAAGCCTTACCGTACACGACGTTGACAGCGCCCTTGCCTTTGCCGAAAAAATCGGTTATCCGGTCATCATACGGCCGGCTTATACCCTCGGTGGGACGGGGGGAGGTATGGCCAGCACTCCTGAAGAGCTCAAGAATATCGCTTCAGAAGGGCTGCGGTTGAGCAGAGCGCATCAGGTGCTAATAGAAAAATCTGTGGCCGGCTGGAAGGAAATCGAATACGAAGTGGTTCGGGACGCGGAAGGCAACTGCGTCATCGTGTGCAGCATGGAAAACGTCGACCCCGTAGGCATTCACACCGGGGATAGCATAGTGGTGGCGCCTGCGCAGACCTTGACGTCGGAGCAGGATGCTATGCTGAGGCGCGCTGCCATCAACATAGTCAATGCCCTCAACATAAGAGGAGGCTGCAATATCCAGTTTGCCTTGAGGCCCGATGGGCAGCAATATTATGTTATAGAAGTCAACCCGAGGTTAAGCCGTTCAAGCGCTTTGGCCTCCAAAGCCACGGGCTATCCAATCGCGAGGGTGGCTACCAAAATCGCGCTGGGATACAGGCTTGAGGAGATAAGGCACAGCATGACGGGCAAGCCTTTTGCTGCGCGCCAGCCTGTTGTTGATTATACGGTACTCAAGATTCCCCGCTGGCCTTTCGATAAATTCGTAAAGGCCGATAAGGCATTGGGTACGAAGATGAAGGCCACCGGCGAAGTTATGGCCATTGGCGCATCTTTCGAGGAAGCGCTTTTGAAAGCTATACGTTCGCTGGAGCTGGGCGTAGACCACCTCTATATGGAACCCATTGCCAAGATGGATGACCGGCAAATCATCGAGCAGTTGGATTATAAGACCGACGAGAGGATTTTTGTGGTGGCAGAGGCTCTCAGACGGGGCATATCCATTGAGGAGATTTATAGCAAGACCGCCATTGATCCCTTCTTTTTACACAAGATTCTCAATATTGTTCGATTCGAAAACGAAATCAGGCAAAAGGGAACGGCTCTGGATAGAGCTACGCTGCTTAAGGCCAAGAGGCTGGGCTTTACCGACGCTACCATCGGTAGGCTTACTGGCATGGAGCCCGACCAGGTGCGGAAGGTAAGAAGAGAGTGGGGGATATACCCAGTATACAGGCCCATAGATACCGGGGCTGGCGATGATTCGGGCGTTGGGGCGTACTACTATTCAACCTACAACGCTGAGGAAAATGCCGTTAATATAGGGCAAGGCAAAAAGGTGGTAGTGCTGGGAGCCGGGCCCATAAGGATAGGACAGGGCATAGAGTTTGACTACTGTTCGGTTCACTGCGTATGGGCTTTGAAAAAAATGGGATATCAGGCCATTATCATAAACAACAATCCCGAGACGGTTAGCACCGACTTTGATACCTCGGATAGGCTGTATTTTGAACCACTGTTTCCCGAGGACGTATTGAACGTCCTGGATATGGAGAGACCGGATGGGGTTATGGTGCAGTTTGGCGGGCAGACGGCCATCAAGCTGGCCCACGTCGTGCACCATGCGGGATATACGATATTGGGGACGCAGCTTGAGAATATAAACAAATCGGAGGACAGAAAGGAATTTGACACAGTTTTAGAGGAACTGAACATCCCTAGGCCGCCGGGAGATACCGCCTTCACTGTGGAGGAAGCGGTATTTGCAGCTGAAAAGTTGGGATATCCGGTTCTGGTAAGGCCTTCGTATGTGCTGGGCGGACAGGGGATGGAGATCGCCTATAACCGCGACGACGTAATAGAATACATGGAGATAATAAACCGCGTGAAGCAGGAGCATCCCGTTCTGATAGATAAATATTTGATGGGCAAGGAAATTGAAGTGGACGCCATATGTGATGGGGAAGACATACTTATACCAGGCATCATGGAGCACATAGAGAGGGCGGGAGTTCATTCGGGCGACAGCATTGCCGTATATCCTGCAAAAGGCCTTTCACGGTTTACCGTACAGCGCATACTCGATTATACTTACAGGTTGGCTAGAGCGTTACAGGTCAAAGGGCTTATCAACATTCAGTACGTCGAGTACAACGGTGATGTATATGTAATCGAAGCCAATCCCCGTTCCAGCCGCACCGTGCCGTATATCAGCAAGGTGACGGGGGTACCAATGGTTGAGCTGGCTGTCAGGGCTATGATGGGCCAAAAACTGAAAGAAATGGGATACGGTACGGGCTTGTATCCCGAGAAAAATATCGTAGCCGTTAAAGTACCGGTGTTTTCGTTCGAGAAGCTGCCCATGGTTGAGGTATGTCTGGGTCCAGAGATGAAATCCACCGGCGAGGTGTTGGGGATAGGTAGAACATTGCCCGAGGCACTGTTTAAAGGCTTGCTGGCAGCGTGTTACAACCTGAAGAAGGAAGGTAACGTGCTGATCACCGTGGCAAACGCCGATAAACAGGAGGTTGTGCCCATTGCCGCTGACTTTGAGAGCCTGGGATTTAACATACTGGCTACTAGCGGCACGGCCCATGTTCTCAATTCAAACTATGTAGCGGCCAGCGTTGTCAATAAAATAAGCCAGGGGCATCCAAACATAAGCGACTATATACAGCAGGGCAAGATAAGCATTATAATTAACACTCCTACCAGAGGACATATCCCGCATCGCGATGGCTTTAAGATACGGAGGATGGCTGTGGGGCACTCCATTCCATGTTTTACTTCGCTGGATACAGCGCGTGCTTTTGTTAGCATTTTAAAACAGAACATTGACGAATCCAAAATCGAGCTTATTGCTCTGGAAGATATAAGCTGAAAGGAGGAAGTAGCGGGGCTT